>JAYTZB010000783.1:0-3032 GCA_043742085.1 Polyangiaceae bacterium | reverse complement strand
GCGAAGTGCTCGTGCCCGAAGACCTTCGCGAAGCTCGGGCTGCCGCTCTTCACCGAGTCGAACATGCTGCCCCACACCTGATACATGTCCCCCCCGAAGAGGAGCGCGAGGTGTCGCATCGACGGGCGCGCGTTCTCCTGGAGAGGCGCCGAGAGCTCGGTCTGCGCGAACACGCGGGGGCTCGTCTCCTCGAAGACGCCGAGCCCGGCGAGCGCGCGGAGAACGCGGAACAGCGCGTCGGGGTCGACGTCGGTGCGCTTCGCGAGGTCCTCGACGCTCGCGGCGCCGGCGGCGAGCTCATCGGCAATCCCGAGGCGGGCCACGACGGCCAGACACTGGGTCACCATGTAACCGCACATGAGCGTTCGAAGACGTGCGGGCGCGGGCTCGATCGGAGCGTTGGACATCGGAATAACGTAGCATCGCCGGCGTGGTGGATCTGAGCGCCTACGATCCGTTCTCGAGCAACGTCCTCGTCGAACCCTATGCCTGGTATCGCGCGCTGCGCGATCAGTCGCCGTGTCACTACGTGAAGCGGCGCGGCATGTGGGTGGTGAGCCGGTACGACGACGTCGTCGCGTGCGCCAAGAACACGAGCGTCTTCTCGTCGACAGGCGGCGTCGGCTTCCACTGGGAGCAGCGGCCCATGATGCCGATGTACGATCCTCCCCAGCACACGCGGCTCCGCCGGCTCGTGTCGAAGCCCTTCCAGCCGACCGCGGTCGCCGAGCGCACCACGCAGATCGAGGCCGCCACCGAGCGCTTGATGGATCGCGCGCTCGAGGCGGGCACCATCGACCTCATCGACGACTTCGCCGTGCCCATCTCGCTGGGCGTCATCGCCGACCTCATCGGCGTGCGCGAGGAGCGACGCCGCGATCTCCGTCGCTGGTCCTTCGGCATCGTCGAGGATCTCGCGGGCGGTCTCGACAAGGAGGCGCGCGCTCGTGTCGAAGAGGAGCGTAAGGAGTTCGTGACCTTCCTGCGCGAGCTCATCGAGGAGCGCCGCAACGCCGCCGACGCCGCTTCCGCGCACGACGTCATCAGCATCATTCTCTCGGCGGCCGACAACGACAAGCTGACCGAGAAGGAGACGCTCGCGTTCTGCGTTCTCCTCCTCGTCGCGGGGTTCGAGACCACCGTCAACGCCATCGCCAACGGCGCGCTCGCCTTGCTCGCACACCCCGACCAGTGGGAGAAGCTCCGCGCCGAACCGGGCTGCGTGAAGACGATGATCGAGGAGACCGTTCGCTACGACGGCCCCGTGCAGTCCTTCTTCCGCAATGCGCTCGTGGAGACCACGGTGGCCGGCGTTCGCATCCCCAAGGGCGGCAAGGTCATGCTGCTCTTCGCGTCCGCCAACCGCGACGAGCGGCATTTCGACGAGCCCGATCAGCTGCGCATCGATCGCCCGCCCGCCGATCACGTCGGCTACGGCGTCGGCGTGCACTACTGCCTCGGCGCTCCGCTCGCCCGCGCGCAGCTCAGCGCGGTCTGGAAGAGCTTCGCGCGCCGCACGAAGCGCTTCGAGCTCGCGGGCGACGTCGCTCGCAGTCACAACGTCCTCTTTCGTGGCGCACGCCGGCTTCCGATCCGCATCGAGCCCGCTTGACGACGCGCGCCACGCGCTCGACCCGATTTTTCAAGGAGAACAAGACGAGATGAAGGCCCTGGTCCTCAAGGAATACGAGCTGCGCAAGCCGGCAAAGGACGACTTCCCGATGGACCCGACGGCTCCGCTCGCGGAGTTCGACGTCGAAGAGCGACCGGACCACGTGAAGGCGCCGGGCCGCACCATCGTTCGCATCAAGTCGGCGGCCGTGAATCCCATGGACGTTCGCGTCCAGGCCGGCCTCTTCCCCTATTCGCGTCCCGCGCCGCTCGTGCTCGGCAACGAGGCGGCGGGCGTCGTCGAGCAGAGCGATCGCTTCCCGGTCGGCAGCCGCGTGATGGTGATGGGCTTCCCGCTCGGCATCACCGAGGACGGCACGCATCAGGAGACCATCTCGGTCCCCGACGCGTGGGTCTATCCGCTGCCCGACAAGTACTCGTTCGACGAAGGCGCCGCATTCCTGATCCCCTACTCCACGGCGCAGCTCGCGGTCGACGCGTCGCGCGCAGGCGAAGGCGACTACGTCCTCATCACGGGCGCGGCGGGCGGCATCGGCATCGCGCTCATCCAGCTGCTCAAGGCCATCAAGGCCAAGCCGATCGCGGTGGTCTCGACGCCGGAGAAGGCAGCGCGCGTGGCGGTGGAGGGTCCTTCGGGCATCATCGATCTCTCCACCGAGCGGCTCGACGTCGGCGCGGAGCGCATCATCGGCAAGCCGGAGACCGCCGCCGCGGCGATCGACGTGGTCGGCGGCACCATGCTGGGACGCCTCCTGCCGGTCCTCAAGCGAAACGGCACGGCCGTGGCGCTCGGTTATCTCGGCGGCAAGATCGCGCCCGTCGTCATTCCATTCCTCGTCGGCTGGTGCCGCTCGATCGTGGGGAGCGACCTCTACGAACGGCCCGCCGAGGAGTCGAAGCCGGCCATCGACAAGATCAATCGCTTCCTCGCGGAGGGCCTGGTGCATCCCCGCATCGACTCGGGCTTCGGGCTCGACGAGTACGCGGCGGCCTTCGCGCGCGCCGGATCGCGACACGCGAGCGGCCGCGTCCTCTTCCGGATGTGACCCCGATGACGCGGTTTCGTCGGCTACACTCGGCCGCATGAGCACCGACGCCGATATCGTTCGCATCGCCTTCACCGCTCTCGTGAGCAGCGCAGCGCCCGCCGATCCGGTGCGCGCGGCGACCGCGGCGCTCGCGGCAGCATCACGGACGACCGCGCTGCCGGCGGGCTTCGGAGGCGACGTCCAGCGCGACGCCGCGTGGCTTGCCGAGGAGCTCGCGTCGGTCACGCCGCCGTGGCCCGCCATCCAGGCGATGGCGTGGTCGGCCGGGATCCCGCACACCACGGTGGTGCCGGCCGCGATGCGCGCGGCGGTGGGCGGCATGCGCACCGGCACGCCGCCGGTCGAGCCGGG
>JAYTZB010000782.1:0-3260 GCA_043742085.1 Polyangiaceae bacterium | reverse complement strand
GCATGTACATCGGCGGCGTCAGCAGCGCCGGCCTCCACCATCTCGTGTGGGAGATCGTCGACAACTCCATCGACGAGGCCATGAACGGCCACGCCAAGGAGATCACCGTCACCCTGCACAAGGACGGGTCGAGCATCACGGTGGTCGACGACGGGCGCGGCATCCCCATCGACAAGCACCCCAAGCACAAGAAGACCGCGCTCGAGATCGTCTACACGACGCTCCACGCCGGCGGAAAATTCGAGGGCGAGAACTACAAGACGTCGGGCGGCCTGCACGGCGTCGGCGCGTCGGTGGTCAACGCGCTCTCCACGAAGCTGGTGGTCACGGTGAAGCGCGGTGGCGCCGAGTACCAGATGGAGTTCAAGCGCGGCGTCGCGCAGAGCGCTCTCAAGAAGCTCGGCGCGGCGCGCGGCACCGGCACCACCGTCTTCTTTCAGCCCGATCCCACCATCTTCCCGCGCACCGAGTTCGATCCCGCGATCATCCGCGAGCGGCTCGAGGTCGCGAGCTTCCTCCATCGCGGCGTGAAGATCCGGTTCATCGACGAGCCGAACAAGAAGGACGAGGTCTTCAAGGCCGAGCAGGGCATCGTCGACTACCTGAAGAAGGTGATCGCCGACCGCGGTCACAAGCCGATCCACGAGGCTCCTTTTACGCTGGTGAAGGAGAACGGGATGAAGATCGAGGTCGCGTTCCAGTGGACGGAATCGACCGACGAGCACGTTCGCAGCTACGTCAACGGCATCCCGACCGGCTCCGGCGGAACGCACGAAATCGGCCTGAAGAACGCGGTCGGCAAGGCGGTCCGCAACTACGTCGAGACGCACGAGCTCGCGCCGCGCGGGGTTTCCCTCACCGCGGAGGACATTCGCGAGGGCTTCGCGTCGATCCTCAGCGTCTACCTCGCGGAGCCGCAGTTCCAGGGCCAGACCAAGGATCGCCTCAACAACCCCGAGGTCCAGACGTACGTCGACAACGCGGTGCGACCCGCGCTCGAGCAGTGGCTCAACTCGAACCGCACCGTCGCCGAGCAGATCGTCGCGCGCATCGTGCTCGCCGCTCGGGCTCGTGAAGCCTCACGCGCGGCGTCAGCAGCCATCTCGCGCAAGAGCGCGACGAGCGGCAGGCTCACGCTGCCCGGCAAGCTCAGCGACTGCTCGAGCAAGCTGACCGAGAAGACCGAGCTCTTCATCGTCGAGGGCGACTCCGCCGGCGGCTCCGCGAAGCAGGGACGCGATCGCGAGATCCAGGCGGTGCTCCCGCTGCGCGGCAAGGTGCTCAACACCGAGTCGGTGCCGCTCGCGAAGCTCCTCGAGAACAAGGAGCTTGCCGATCTCGTCGTCGCGCTGGGCTGCGGGATCGGCAAGGACTTCGACATCACGCGGTTGCGCTATGCACGCGTCATCCTCCTCGCCGATGCCGACTCCGACGGGCACCACATCACGACGCTGCTGCTGACGTTCTTCTATCGACACCTCCACGAGCTGATCAAGGCGGGGAAGGTGTTCGTCGGCGTCCCGCCGCTCTACCGCATCGACGTGGCGAAGGAGACGCACTGGGCCGCCGACGAGGACGCCAAGGTCCGCATCCTCGCCAAGCTGGGCAAGGACGAGTCGAAGGTCGACATCACGCGCTTCAAGGGCCTCGGCGAGATGATGCCCAAGGTGCTGTGGGAGACCACGCTGTCACCGAAGACGCGTCGCCTCTTGCGCGTGGAGATCGCCGACGAGCTCCAGACCGACAAGGTCATCAATCAGCTGATGGGCAAGGACCCGGCGGAGCGCTTCCAGTTCATCATGGAGCACGCCGAGGACGCGGTCGACATCGACGTCTGACGCTACTTGCCGCGGCGCTTGCGGACGATCACGCTGAGGAGGCCGTCGAACGAGTCGCGCATCGCCCACGCTTGTTCGGTCGGTGTCGGGAGCGATGCCGCGCGGGTGCGGCCGGCCTTGAGGACCTCGCCCGGACCCTTGCACGTGCGCGGTAGCTTGCGATCGAGGTCCGCCGCTGCGCCCTCGTAGATGTGGTAGCAGCCGGCGTGATTGCCCTTGTTGTAGAGGGGCGCGCCGACCTCGATCGCCTCTCCGATCGTCTGCACCACGAGGTCGAGCGCGGCGGCGTTGCACCCGTCGAGCGCGCTCGCCTTGAGCTGCGGGACCTTGCGGACCACCGCGACGTCGGTGGTCTCGGGCGGCGTCGTCTCGGCGGCGAATGCCGCGATCGACATCGGCTCCGGCGCCTCGAGGAGCGCACGGACGTACTTGGAGGGCACCCCGAAGCTCAGGTTCTGCCCGCCGGTGACGAGCGCCGTGCAAACGCCGATCACCTCGCCGCGCTCGTTGAAGATCGGTCCACCCGAGGAGCCAGGCGCGATGGGCGCGGAGATCTGCAGCACCGTGACGCCGTCGAGCGCGCGCACGGCGCTGATGAGGCCGTTCGAGACGGTGTCCTCGAGTCCGAGCGGATGCCCGATGGCGACGATGGGATCGCCGGCGTGCATCGCGTCGCTGTCTCCCAGTGCTAGCGCTGCGAGATCGTGGGCGCCGATCCGCACGATCGCGAGGTCGACGTTGGGATCGTGGCTCACCACCTCGAGGATCGGGAACTGCCGCTGATCGGGGAGGATGACGACGAGCCGATCGCGCCCCGCGATCACGTGGAGGTTGGTGGCGATGAGACCGCTCTTGTCGACCACGAAGCCGGTGCCGAGCGAGTGCTCGGTGCGTATCGAGACGATGGCGGGCGTGGAGTGCGCGGCGATCTCGGCGGGGGTCTGATGCGCGGACGCTACCTTCGGCCCGGCATCGGCCGCAGCGACGGCGGGAGGGGTGGCGCCGCCGGGCGAAGGAGCGCCGCATCCGACGGCAGCCACCGCGATGCACGAGGCGACCGTGAGGACGGCGAGAGCGAAGGGCTTCGGTGGTCGCAAGATGATCGAGGTCTCCGGGCGCGGCCTGTCAGGCAGTCTACTACGCGCGCGCGGGAGCGCCGGGATCTCGCGAATTCAGTGCGCCGCGCGGACCTTGAACCGGAAGGTCTTGAAGGGCGCGACGCCCTTTTCGAAGCTGCGCGCGTAGCCGAGCTCGACCGCGTGATCGCCGGCGGGCAACGCACTCTTCAGGGTCCACGTGATGCGCCGCTTGCCCGGGGCGCCGGGCTGCTCGCCGCCCGGGACGAAGCCGAGATCGGGCGCGCCGAGCGCCGCGGGGGCCTTCAGGACCGCCCAGTCGAAGCCGGTCGTCGGATTCGCCGTG
>JAYTZB010000781.1:0-2745 GCA_043742085.1 Polyangiaceae bacterium | reverse complement strand
TCGAGATGGGCCGCCGTGGCGCCACGAGCGCGGAGGAGAGCTATGGCATCATCGAGTGCAGCGACCAGGCGGCCCCATGACGGTCCTCCACGAGCGCGCGCGGTCGCGAGAATTGCATCGTCACGAGGCGCGGTTGAAGGGGTTCGAGCGGGAGCAGCCGGGCCAGCCGCAGCGCCGAACAGGTCGAGTTGACCGGCCGAGGCCGCCAAGGCGTCGTCCTCGGCGAGGGCCATCGCAAGAACGAGCCGGCATTCGCGCGGATCGACGAACGCCGTATCGGGAAGGAGGGCGGCCGCAAGTCTCGCGCGCAGCGATGTTCGCGTCTCGGCGCGCTCCCCATGCCGCGCGAGCCTCTCGACGTGGCGCTCGCCCGGGACGACGAGGAGCTCGCTCGTGGTCACGCGCAGCCTCGTCAACGTCCGAGACGAAGCGGGAGACCGAGGGGCTCCTTCAACGCCGTCGGATCATAGAGATACGCGTACGCGGCCTGGCTCGACAGCACTCGCTTGATGTAGTTGCGCGTCTCGTCGTACGGAATCTGCTCCACGAAGAGATCCAGCTCGTCGGTCGTGCGTGCGGAGACCCATCGCTCTACGGCCCCGCCACCGCCGTTGTAGGCGCCGATCGCGAGGGCCGGGTGACCGTGCGTGACCCGGAGCTTCGCGAGGAGTCGTGTTCCCAGCTCGACGGAGACCTCGGGCCGCTTGAGGGACGTTTCGTCGAATGGAATGCTCGTGCCCGCTGCGACCCACTTCGCGGTCGGGCCGATCAGCTGCATCAGCCCGATGGCATTGGCGTGACTGCGCACGTCGGCAACGAAGCTCGACTCCTCACGCATGATTCCCCACGCGAGAGGCGTCGGGACCGCGTTCTCCGCACACGCCTTCATGACGACGGCCTCGAACGCCCTCGGATAGGCCACCTGCCAGGGGGTGCGCCACTTGCCCTCGGGATAATGGGCGAGGAAATCCGTCAGCTTGCCGCGCGCGAAAGCGTGGCCGAGCTCGGGCATACCCGCCTGGTTGTAGAGAGAGCCGATCGCCCACACGACCTCGCTATCCACGCCGTCGGCGAGAGCCCCGGATGCTGCGAACTCCCGCCGTGCTGCATCGACCTCACCGACCTCGAGCAAGTGCATCGCCCTCGTGATCGCCGCCGACCCAAGGAGGGGGTGGACCTTCGACGGAAAAGCGCCGTCCGCGTCGTGGTGGGCGGCGTCCTTGAGCGTGCGTGCCGCCAGCGCGGGATCGAGCGCGGCGAGGCGTGCCTGTGCGAGCAACATGTAGAAAGCGAGCGGATAACGCTCCACGATGCGGACGAGTCGCGTGCGCGCGCCGTCCCCATCCCCCGTCACTGCCGCCGCACGTGCGCGGAAGTATTCGGCTCGGCCCGCGGTCGCCCAGTGGCGGTCGTCCGGCTGGAGCTCCACGATCCGGTCGAGGAGCGGCTTGGCTGACTCCCAATCGGCGCGCTGCATCCGGCCGAGCGCGACATGGAACAGGGCTTCGGTGCGCATGTCACCGCCGGGATATGCGTCCGGCATCGAGCGCAGCATCTGCTCGGCGCGCGCCTCGTGTCCCTCGTCGGTCCCCTGCGCGACAAGGAGGGCCGCGCGATAGCGTGCGTCGTCCGCGAGGCGATGCGCGGGAAAGAGCTGCTCGACCCTGCCGAACCAGTCGATCGCGAGCTTCGGGTCCTTGCTGGCCTGCGCCTTCGCGCCGGAATACAGCGCAGTCACGAGCTGATCGTCTTTCTCGCAGGCGGTCACCGCGTCCGGCCAGCCGTTCAGCTTCACGCCACGTGCCTTCACTGCCGCGGTGGCCCGGGTCAGCGCTGCACGACACGCGATGGGGCCGGTTTTCGCCGAGCTCAGCACGGCGGTCGCGCTATCGAATGCCTTCCCCGCCTCGCCGAGATCGAGCCAGGCTTGTGCCTGTCTCGCGCGCTCGCCGTCGGAAAGCGCCTCGCTGACCGAAGCATCATGCGGTTTCAGCACCATCACGGCACGTGCCCGCGCGGCTAGCGCACCGGCCGCATCCGCCAGCTTGGGAGCTTCGATGACGACCTTGGTGGCTGCATCGTAGGCCTCGCGCGCGTGGGCTTCGGCGGGCCCATCGACCCCGTCGAGCAGAGCGTTCGCGATGCGCACGGACGTGTCGACCCAGCGATTCCCATGAGGATTCGCCGCGAGCCACGCACGCCACAACGGGAGCGCGCTCACACGATCGTCCTTTGCGGCGAGGGCCTCGGCAATGACGAGCTTTGCCTCGTCGCGCGACGCGATGTCTTCCGGAACGGCACCCGCACGCGCGATCGCTTCATCCGCGCGGCCCGATCGGGCCAGCGCTTGCGCGGCTCGAAGCGTGGCATAGCCTGCGAGCGGGCAAGCCGGCGCCTGGGCGAGCTCGAAGGCGAGCTGCGCGTCGGCCGTCGCGTTCGCGGCGAGCGCAAGACGTCCCTCGAGATAGTCCCAGGCGCAGCGATCCGCCGGTGCCAGGTCCACCGGGCGTGCCTCGCGCACCGCACGCAGAGCACCGGCGGGATCCTTTGCGCGCTCGAGGTCGCGCGCGCGCGACAAGCGGGGGTCGTCGAGGACGACACGCAGCGTCGGGAGTACCATCGCCGGCGGTGACGGCGGCGCCGTCTTCGCTTCGGCGGTTGACGTGGTCGTGAGCGGCGGCTGGGTGGCGCTCGAGCCACCGCGGCATCCGACCGCCAGGAGCGTGGTGAGGACGGTGCCCGAGA
>JAYTZB010000780.1:0-3024 GCA_043742085.1 Polyangiaceae bacterium | reverse complement strand
TCGTCGCCAACCTGCGGGCGCGCGGCGCTGACGTGTGCGCGCTCGTGCGCAGCGGCGCTGCTGCCGACAAGGTGGAGGCGCTCGAGCGCTCCGGCGCGCGCGTCGCGCGCGTGGACATGACGAGCGCCGACGAGCTCGCGAAGGCGTGCGTCGGGGCATCGTGCGTGGTCTCGGCGCTCCAAGGCCTCCGCGACGTCATCGTCGAGACGCAGTCGATGCTGCTCGACGCCGCCATCGCCGCGAGGGTGCCGCGCTTCGTCCCCTCCGATTACGCGATCGACTTCATGAAGCTCCCGGCGGGGACCAATCGCAACTTCGATCTGCGGCGCGCGTTCCACGAGCGGCTCGACACGGCGTCCGTGCAGGCCACGTCCATCCTGAACGGGTGCTTCACCGAGGTGCTCACGTACGGTACGCCGCTCCTCGACTTCGAGAACAAGCGCGTCGGTTACTGGGGAAGCGCCGATCAGAAGATGGACTTCACGACCATGGCCGAGACCGCTGCGTTCACCGCCGCGGCGGCGCTCGACGCGTCGACGCCCAAGGTCCTGCGCGTTGCGGGCGATCAGCTGACCGCGCGCGAGCTCGCCGATGTCGCAAGCGACGCCACGGGCACGAAGCTGGAGCTCGTTCGCATGGGCAGCCTCGACGAGCTGACGGCGTGGATCCAGCGCGAGCGCGCCGCGGACCCCGCGAGCGAGGCGCAGGTCTTCCCGAAGTGGCAGGCGAGCCAGTACATCCACGACATGTTCGACGGTCGCGCGAAGCTCCAGCCGCTCGACAACGCCCGCTACCCGAACCTGTCGTGGAAGAGCGTCCGCGACGTGATCGCCGCGCTCCATTAGTCGCGAGGAGCCGGCGTCCAGCGATCGCTCACCACGACGAGCGCGACGAGCAACAGCGCAAGAGGAACCGGAAGGACGAGGATCGCGAGCGGCTCGGTCGCCCAGCACCGTGCAGCGGCCATCGCGAACAGCGCGAGGAGGGTGACGTTGACGGCGACCCACGCGAAGAGCCGTGCTCGTTCATGGTCGAGAGTGCCGTGCGCGGTCTGCGTGGTCATGATGCTCGAGCACTGCTGCAAGAACGGTGCGGCCGTGAACCGAGCCACTTCTGGCGTCGAATACCGCTCTTCGAGCGTCCTCTCGACGAACCGATTGCGCGTCGGCGCACCGGCCGCGCGCGCTCCACGCGTCGGCTCAGTTCGGGTCGAACACCTCCGTCTTGCCGGGCAGCGCCGCGAGGGTAGGGGCGACGTACCCTTCCCATCCGCGTGCGCCTTCGACGAGCCATGGCCAGTCGCGGCGCATCGACTGCACCGCGCCCTCGGACAGACCGTGCACCTGCGTCGCGGCAACGTTCAACCGTGCGCGCGCCTTCTCGCTCGCGACATTGCGCGCGGCGGCGCGCAACGAGGGCTCGCAGCCGCTGGTGGTGCAGAGGAAGATGGCGCGTTCGCCGCCGCCGCCGGCCCAGACGCGCGAGAAGGTGAGCGCCGGTCGCGGATCGTGGGCCGAGTCGCCGACGACGATCCGTCGATAGGTCTGCGGGGCGTCGCGCGCGAGGAGCGCGACCTGACTGCCGCCCATCGAGAAGCCCGTGAGCACCGTGGTGCTCGTCTCGAGGGCCCACGTGCCGAAGACCTTGCGCGTCGCGTCTACCGCGCGCGCGACTCGGGCCTTCGTATCGGAGGTGGTGCGCCACCCCAGCGCCGACTCGCGGCCGCCGAAGCCACGTGGGCACACCACGAAGGCGTAGGCATCGGTGATGGCACGCCACGCCGCGCACGCGCGCTCGGGCTTCTCGCTTCCGCCATGAATGGCGATCATGATCGGCCTGGGCTCGCGGGCCCCGAGCGGAACCGACACGAAGCCGAGCTTGTCCTCGCCGTCCCGGAGCTCGAGCAGCTCCGGATAGCCGGTGAGAGGCGCGCGCCGCGTTGCTCCGCCGGCATCGCCAGCCTCGACCTCGCCAGCGTCGCCAGTGTTGCCACCGCCGTCGTTGGCGCCGTCGTTGGCGCCGTCGTCGGTGCGCGTCGCAGCGTCGCGTCGCTCACTCGTGCTCGAGCGCTCGTGGCCGGCGTGCCGCGCACAGGACGAAGCGAAGACGCCCAGCGTAAGGAGCGCGGCGATCGAACGAGCGCGCAGTGGAGAGAGGACCGGCATCGAGCGACGTGGCGCCGCCTCAGGCGGCGTCGCGCTCGTCTCGGCTCGCTTTGCGAGCCTTCTTCTCGCTCCGCCGGAACACGATCTCCTGCTGGCAGCTATCGACGCGGACCATCCACGCGAACCAGAGAAACGGCGAGAGCCCCAGGAACGGCAGGAACATCGTGACCATGCTCGGGGGCGTAGGCGCGGTTCCGGGCGCTGGCGTGTGCGAGCCGGAAACGGCGATCACGACGGCTGCGACGCCGAAGGAGACGAGCGCGGGTCCGACCCACGCGAGGACGGTCGGTGCGCTCACGCGCGTCCGATACTTCGCGAGCGTCTCGCCGAGGCCTCGCGCGATCCGGTGGTTCGAAGCGAACATCCACCACACGTTGAACGACAGGACGACCGGCGCGACGAGCGATGCGAGGTAGAAGTACTTCAGCCGCAGATGGTCGAGCGGGCGTCGCGGCGCGCGCACGGCGGCGGCAGAAGGAGCGCCGTAGTGATTGGGTTCGACGTCCATGACAGAGCCGCTCTAGCGTGGCGGTCGCGGGCGGTCGAGCGTCGCCTGTCTCGCGTCGCGCCCACGGAGAAGGAGCGAGCGCGAGGTTCGAGATCGTCCCAGATCTCGGCGCGACCGAGCTTCTTTCCGGTGCTGGTGATGCTCCTTCGAGGACCACCGGGCCCTCGCACGTCGACGGCCCCGAAGAGCCCGTCCTTCGCGGTCTCGGTGGCCGTCGCCGAGGCGATGCCGTGGCGAAGTCGCGCAATCCGCGGTCTCGGCGAGGTGCAACGAGAACAGCGTCCGCGTGAGCAAGTGGAGATCGTATCCTGGCTCGCGCGAGTTCGGGAGCCTCGCGGGACCCCGAAAAAA
>JAYTZB010000779.1:0-2772 GCA_043742085.1 Polyangiaceae bacterium | reverse complement strand
TGCGCTGCGCTCCGACAAGGTCAAGTTCGGGCACGCTTCCCCCTTCCTGCGCTTCCTCCCGCGACTCCTCGGCTTCGGAATCATCCACGTCTTCTTGCTACTGCTGACCGCGCCGCTCCTCACACTGCCCGCCATCCCCTTCGCGCTCACGCCGTTCTTCATCATCGACCAGGATCTGTCGATCGGCGCGGCGATGCGCAAGAGCTGGCGCGCATCGCGCCACCACTTCGGCAAGCTGTGGCTCTATCAAGTGGCCTTCCTGCCGATCATGTTCGCGGGCCACGCGATGATCCTCGGCGGCGAGCTCAGCAAGCCCATCTTCGTGGTGTGCCTCACCTACGCCTTGCTCGCGCAGCCGCTCTACTTGTCAGGCCTCGCGTACGCGTACACGCGCATCACCGGCACCATCGGAATGCCTTATTTCCCGCCGGAAGAAGGCAGTCGCTTCATCCGCCGCTTCCTCCGCCTGTCGCTGATCGCGCTCACGGCGGTGTTCGTTCGCCTCATCTACACCGTCGAGAACCTCCCGGCGCAGCGTGGCTCGGCGTGGAACCTCCACGACGCGGCCCTCCGCGCGAGCGCCATCGTCACCGGCGTCATCGTCATCATCGTGCTGATGGCGCTCATCCTCCCGTACATGCTCGATCAGCTCGAGGGCCGGCGCTTCACCGCGTTCGTCGCCGCGCGCCACGTGCGCTCGCAGAAGAGCGGCTTTCTCACCGTCATCAGCGTGCTCTCGATCTGCGGCGTGGCCATCTCCTCGTGCGCGCTCTCCAGCGTGGTCAGCGTCATGGGCGGCTTCAGCCAGGATCTCAAGCGCAAGATCCTCGGCAACAACGCGCACATCGTCGTCGACACCACCCCCGGAACGCCGTTCGCCGACTACGACACGGCGCTCGAGCGCATCCGCAAGATCCCCGGCGTCGTCGGCGCCACGCCCGTCGTCCACGGCGAGGTCATGGCCTCGAGCGCGTCGAACCTCGCCGGTGTCATCGTCACCGGCATCGAGCCCGGATCGATCGAGAGCGTCATCGAGCTCACGCACAACCTCGAGGTCGGCAAGCTCGACTACCTCGTCCACCCCGAGAAGCTCACCAGGCTCCCGCCGCAGGAGGTCATCGGCATCGGCCCCGGCGGCGAGCAGTATTACAAGGGCGCCGATCTGCCAGGCCTCGCCGACGACATCGATCCGTCGGTGCGCGCCGTCATCCTCAATCATGCCGAGCGACCTGGAGTCATCCTCGGGCGCGAGCTCGCGAAGACGCTTCACGTCTACATCGGCGACGAGGTGACGCTGGTCTCACCTCTCGGCGATCTCGGACCGATGGGCGTGATGCCCCGGACCAAGAAATTCCGGGTCGCCGCCATCTTCTACAGCGGCATGTACGAGTACGACGCGACGTACGTGTACACGATGATGGACGTCGCTCAGGACTACTTCCAGACCGCGGGCAAGGTCAGCGCCATCGAGGTGAAGGTCGAGGACGCGGAGCGTGCCGACCGCGTCACTCCCATGGTCGTCGCCGCGGTGGCGCGCGACGAGCTGCGCGTGCGCGACTGGCGCGACATCAACCGCAACCTCTTCAGCGCGCTGAAGCTCGAACGCATCGCGACGTTCATCATCCTGTCCGTCGCGATCATGGTGGCGAGCTTCTGCATCGTCTGCACGCTGCTCTTGATGGTCACCGAGAAGGGGAAAGAGATAGCCATCCTCAAGGCCATCGGTGCCAGCGACGGGGCCATTCTCCGGACCTTCATCATCGAGGGCATGGTCATCGGAGGCATCGGGACGGTGTTCGGCGTGGTGACCGGCCTCGCGGTCTGCACGGGACTCTCGTGGTTCGGCCTGCGCCTCGATCCCGAGGTCTATTACATCGATCGCCTGCCGATCAGCGTGAACCCCGGCGACTTCCTGACCGTGGCCCTCGCCGCGCTGACCATCTGCACGCTCTCCACGCTCTACCCGGCGTATGCCGCGTCGCGCCTCCGCCCCGTCGACGGCCTCCGCGATGCGTGATCGTGGTAGAAAGACCGCCGTCCGATGACCGCCGCCTCCTCCGCACGTCCTCTCGTCGTCGCCGCCGGCGTGAAGAAGTCGTTCCAGCACATGGGACGAACGCTCGAGGTCCTGCGCGGCATCGATCTCACCATCAACGAAGGCGAGATGGTCAGCATCGTCGGCCAGTCGGGCGCCGGCAAGTCGACGTTCCTCCACTGCATCGGCACGCTCGACATCGTGAGCTCCGGCTCCATCACGGTGAACGGCGAAGAGCTCACCACCATGAGCGGCGCGCGGCTGGCAGCTCTCCGGAACCGCACCATCGGGTTCGTCTTCCAGTTCCACCACCTGCTCCCCGAGTTCAACGCCATCGAGAACATCCTCATGCCGGGCCTCATCCAGGGGCTTTCGCGCAAGGAGATGGAGCCTCGCGCCATCGCGCTCCTCGAAGAGGTCGGCCTCAAAGACCGCATGCTCCATCGTCCCGGCGAGCTGTCCGGCGGCGAGCAGCAGCGCGTTGCCCTCGCGCGCGCGCTCGTCCTCGAGCCCAAGCTGCTCCTCGCCGACGAGCCCACCGGTAACCTCGACTCGCGCACCAGCGAGCAGATGCACCAGCTCTTCTACAAGGTGAACGAGACGCGCAAGACCACCATCGTGATCGTCACGCACAACGCCGCGCTCGCCGCGGGCATGGCGCGCGTGGTCACGCTCCGCGACGGCAAGGTCGAACGCGACGAGTACAAGAAGAGCTCCTCCTACCGCGATGTGCCGCG
>JAYTZB010000778.1:0-2815 GCA_043742085.1 Polyangiaceae bacterium | reverse complement strand
CTTCGGTCCCGACGTCATCTTCAACCAGTGCGAGACGTTCTTCCTCGATCGGAACAACGAGCCGAACATCCCGGCGATGCTCGATCTGATGAAGGTGCGGTACACCGGCGCCGGTCCGGAGGCCTTGCTCCTGTGCAAGGACAAGGCGCTCGCGAAGAAGGTGCTCGCGTTCCACGGCGTGCGCAGCGCAGGCTTCGTCGTCTCGCATCGTGCGCGGCCGCTCCGCAAGCTGCGCAAGTTCCGCTTCCCCGCGTTCGTGAAGCCCCTCGGCGAGGAGTCGAGCAACGGGATCAGCAAGGCCTCGTACGCGAAGAACGAGGCGGAGGCGCTCGACCGCGCGAAGTTCCTCCACGAGAGCTTCGAGTGCGACGCGCTCATCGAGGAGTACATCGAGGGCCGCGAGCTCACCGTCAGCGTGCTCGGCAATCCGCGGCCGCTCGCCTTCCCGCCGCGGGAGACGTTCTTCGGCAAGGCCGACACCGACGACGACGCGCCGCGCTTCGCCACGTCGCGCGCGAAGTGGAACGACGCCTACCGGAGGAAGTGGGGCATCCGCAACGGCGAGCCCAACCCGCTGCCGCCGGGCGCCGCCGAGAAGCTCGCTCGCACGGCGCGCATGGCCTACCGCATCTTGAAGGTGCGCGGCCTCGTGCGTCTCGACGTGCGGTTGACCGAGGACGGCCACGTCGTCGTGATCGAGGTCAACCCGAACCCGGGCCTCGCGAAGACCGACGACTTCGCGCTCTCCGCGGCAGCCGGCGGCCTCGAGTACCCGGCGCTCATCCAGCGGATCCTGGACAACGCCGTCCGCTGAGCTGGCGCTTCGGCTATCCTCGGCGCGATGTCCACGCCGCACAGCCGGCTCAGCGCCATCCTCGCCGCCGGCTTCCTCGTCGCGATGACGACCATCGCGACGTCGTGTCGGGGCGCCACGCAGATCGTCGTCGACATCCGCACGAACGTGCCGTGTGCGAACCCCATGCAGTGGCAAGGCATCGCGGTCTACTCGGGGTCGCCCGGCCTCGACGTCGAATCCAAGGATCCGTCGCTGCTCTCGGCGGCATGCGAGGCGGACGGTCACGTGGGGAGCATCGTCCTCGTCCCGAACGGAGCGAAGGACGCCACGGTCGGCATCCGCGTGGTGGCCGGTCTCACGCGCGCACCGGACCAATGCGCCGCCGCCCACTACGAGGGCTGCATCGTCGCGCGGCGGACAGTGACGTTCCTCCCGCACGAGGCGCTCGATCTCCGGATCGATCTCACGAACGACTGCGTCGGGCAGGCCTGCGACGCCCTGCGAACGTGCTTCAACGGCGCGTGCTCGGACGCACGGCTCACGTCCTCCGTGGCGAACGACGCCGCGGCTGCAGGACCGACCGTACGCTGCGGCGACGACCCGGCCAATCGCTGCCCGGCGAACGACCCGGAGCATGCGTGCTGCGTGTCGGTGGTCGACAAGAAGATCGTCGGTCCCACGTGCAAGAAAACCACCGACTGCGCGCCGCCCAGCTTCGCGTTGCTCTGTGACAAGGCGTCGGACTGCGCAGACCTGCACGACGACGCCGGAGCGCCGTTCGTGTGCTGCATGGCGAATGTCGGAGGTGACGCCGTCCGCAATTCACAGTGCACCTCGAGGGGTGTCTGCGATTTCCCTGAGGGGTTCCAGACGTTCCTCTGCAACGATCAGGTGGTCTGCAGCACCGGCTCCCAGTGCAGGCTGCGCGGCGACGACCTGCCCGGCTACTTCTCCTGCGATTCGGCGCGCTGAAGCGCGGGCTCAGAAGCGCACGAGCGGCGCCGCGATCTGACCGGGCGGGAGCGTGCCCTTCTGCGCGGACTTCTCGGTGAGCAGCGCATACGTCGTGACGACGCCACCGGCGACGATCACCCCCACGCCCGTCCAGAACCACCACTTCGACGTGAGCGGCACCGACCTGTCCATCGTCAGCGTGATGTCGCGCGTCGCACCGGATGCGAGCACCACCGGCACCTTGGCATTGTCGTAGCCGTCGCGCGTGGCGAGCAGATCGTGCGGCCCCGCGGGCAACGCGAGCTCCAGCTTCGGGCTGCTCGTGCCGACCTCGCGCCCGTCGACGAACACGTGCGCGCCGATGGGCTCGGTGCGTATCGAGACGAGCCCGTTCGTCGACTTGCGATGCAGCTCCACCTTGAGCGAAGCATCACCGCCGCCGGGCAGGACCACGTCGCGCGACTCCGTGAAGAAGCCGTCGAGCTCGACTTGCACCGTGGCAGCGCCGGCGACGAGGCGTGTCGGCGGAAGCGGCGTCGTGCCGATCACCTTCTCGCGGACGATCACGCGCGCTCCCGGGAGGTCGCATTTCAGGTCGAGCACGGCGACGCGCGGCCGGATCTGCGCGAAGAGCTCGTCGAGGCGCCCGACCTTCGCGCGCATCTCCGGCGGCGCCTCCTTGGCGAATCGCTCGAGCGCGACGAGCGCGTCCGGGTATTCGCCGACGAACTGGTTGGCGCGCGCAATGCTGTAGAGGAGACCGAGGTTGTCCGGCGCGAGCTCGAGAGCTTGCTTGTAGAATACAAGCGCATCCGAATAGCGCATGCCGAGCATGGCCTCGTTGCCTTGGTCGCGGAGCTTCCCGGCGCGGTCGCTGGGCGAATCGCTGGCCGGTACAGGGACAGGAGCCGGAGCGCTCGGCGCGGCGCCCGCCGTACTCGTGAACGAAGCGAGAGCGAGCGCGATGGCCGCGCATCGCAGGAGGGAGCACCTCATTGCGCGGAGCCTCATTGTCCGGGGAAGAATAGCGGAGGCGTCGTGCCGGTGGGGGGCTTCGCGCTGGGC
>JAYTZB010000777.1:0-14790 GCA_043742085.1 Polyangiaceae bacterium | reverse complement strand
CGCGTGAACGAGGCGTCCGCCGCCCTATCGAAAGTCTGCGGTGCATGCGGCGCGCGCTATCCCGGCGACGCGCTGTTCTGTCCGCTCGACGGCATGCCTCTGCAGAGCGCCGCGTCCGCCGGACGCGACGCCGAGGACGACCCGTACCTCGGCCAGGAGATCTCCGGCCACATCGAGATCCGCCAGCTCGTCGGGATCGGGGCGATGGGCCGCGTGTACCGCGCGTTCCAGAAGGGTATCGACCGCGACGTCGCGGTGAAGATCCTCCATCGCGAGCTCAGCGCCAACGCGCAGCTCGTCTCGCGTTTCACGCGCGAGGCGAAGGTGGCATCCCGCCTGCAGCACCCCAACGTCGTGCAGGTCCTGCTCGCCGGTCAGCTCCCCGACCGCGCCCTCTACATGGTCATGGAGTACCTCGAGGGGCTCTCGCTGCAGAGCGCGCTCGCGGCTGCCGGCGGTGCGCTGCCGCTGCCGAAGGCGCTCCACATCGCGCTCCAGCTCTGCGAGGCATCGGGCGAAGCGCACGCCGTCGGCATCGTGCATCGCGATCTCAAGCCCGAGAACGTCATGCTGGTGCGGCGCGGTACCGATCCCGATTTCGTGAAGGTGCTCGACTTCGGAATCGCCCGAATCAACTGGGGCGAACAGTCGGTGGCAACGGCGGCCGGGCTCATCTTCGGGACCGCGCGCTACATCTCGCCGGAGGGCGCGCAGGGCAACGCCGTCGGTCCTGCGAGCGACGTCTATTCGATCGCCACGCTGCTCTACCAGATGCTCTCCGGTCGCACGCCCTTCGAGGGCGATCAGGCGGTCGGGCTCCTCGTGCAGCAGATCCACGATGCGCCTCCGCATCTCAGCTCCATACCGCGCGCCGAGTACGTGCCGGGACCGCTCGCCGACGTGATCATGGCGAACCTCGCCAAGGATCCGAAGAAGCGCGAGCAGGACGCGCGCGCGCTCGGTCACGCCATCATCGACGCCGCCAAGCAGTCGGGCCTCGCCGCAGAGGACATCTCCCGCCCCATGCTCCGTCGAGCTGCCGTACCCAACGCGATGCAGCTCCCGCCCAACGAGCGCACGAAGCAGCTCGAGCTCTCCCCGGAGCTCGCCGATCGCCTCACGCCGTCGTCCGGACGCGTCTCGGAGCCGCCGCTGCCGTCGTCGCATCCGGCACCGGCCGCACGAAACCAGAACGGCGCGGAGCGCCCGCTGACGGCGGCCACCGCGAAGTGGGACCCGCCCACCGAGTTCCAGGCGCGCCTCGTCGACGCGGTCGGGGCGTCGCGCGAGAGGCCGTCGGGCATCGTGCCGGCGTCGCCGAGCTCACGACCGATGCCCGCGCATGGCGCGGTGCCGCAAGGTGCGCCGTCGCGTCCGCGCTCGCCTTCCGGCGTCGACGAGACGATGGATGACGCGAGCTTCGAGCCTCCGAACGTCGACGGGCCGCGCACCATCGCCACCCCGCCGCCGTCGTTCCCGGAGGGCTCCGATCATTCGCACAAGGGGCGCACGCGCGCCCAGACCCGCGGGATCGAGCAGAGCACGCCGCGCACGATGCCTGGCGACTCGGATGATTACGGCCGCGAGAGCGAGAGCCGCCAGCCAGCGACCCACTACGTGCCGCCTGCTTCCGGCGTCACCGGACCTCCGCCGCGTGCTCACGAATCGTCGCGCCCGTCGCGTGCGGCGCGGATGTCGGAGCCGCCGCCGTCCGCGTCGCTCGCGGGGCCACGCAGCACGCGACGCGGTACCGCCATCGAGGTGCACGACGAGCCGCGGAAGTCGAAGGGCCTCGCGTTCGTGGTCCTTTGCTTCGTGCTCGGTGCCGCGATCGCCGCGGGCTGGGCGTGGAAGATGGGCAAGCTCGGCGGGAGCGGAGACGTCGACGACGAGGCCTACGTCTCGCGCGCGACCGATGCCATGTACAAGCATCGGTTCGTCGCGCCTGCCGGAGAGAACGTCCGCGACATCACCGACGAAGGGCTGAAGAAGTGGCCCAACGATCACCGGCTGCTCGACATCCGCATGCGCGCCGCGAGCGAGCTCGTCTCGCAAGCGACCGCGCAGCGCTCCGCGGGCGACATCATGGAGGCCCTGCGCCTGGCGCGCGCCGCACACGATCTGGATCCGAACGATCCGACCGCCAAGCGCCTCCTCGATCAGTACGACGCCGAGCTCGCCGCGTTCACCACGCCGGCCGCGCCGCCGCTCAACAAGTCGCCGGTCGCGCCGTCCGCGAACGGTAAGCCAGTGGTGCCTGCGGCGGGCGTCCCGCCTGCACCTGGCGCAGCGCCTGCGCCGTCCGCGAGCGCCGCGGCCGCGTACAAGGTGATCCTCGAGGCCAACGTCGTCACGCCGCGTCTCGGGCAGACCGTGGAGCTCACCGCGCGCGTGGCACCGACCAAGGGCACCTTCGACGGCGCGTCGTTCATGATCAGCGGCCCGGGCCTCGGTGGCGGCGCGATCATGCCCGCGCAGAGCCCGTCGCCCGGCGTCTTCAAGGCCAGCTACGCCTTCCTCGAGGCCGGGCGCTTCGAGGTCACGTTCACGACCCAGGCCGACGGCAAGCCGCTGAAGGCCGGGCGTTCCCTCACCGCCGGCGAAGCTCCCGCGCCGCCGACCCCGAAGCTCCCCGATCCCGGACCCAAGCCCACGCCGGCCGGTCCGGCACCGACGGGCAGCGTGAAATGGATGTAAGGTACATACGTCGAGCGATGGTGTCGCTCGTCGCATTCGGCGTGACCGTCGGTGGCGAGGTCGCGCTCGCGCCTGGCGCGCAGGCCGATGAGCCTCCCGTTGCGCCGCGCGCTCAGGGCGGAGCCGACGCGCCCGCTCCGCCCGCTCCGCCCGCTCCGCCCGCTCCGAAGGCGCGCGCGGACGCTGCGCGCGCTCCCGAGCCCACCTCCCAGGCCACCTCGGCCGCGCTCTCGCGCATCATCGATCGCCCGCACACGGTGGCCGAGATCGAGGCGGGCATCATCGCGCTGCCCACCGCGCCGATCTCCGCCGGGCAGAGCGGCGGCGCGACGCCGTTCGGAACGATCGGCCGCGGCGATGCCACGCTCTCGACCGGCCTCCACGTCCTCTACCGATGGCATCGTGACTGGGCGGCGGGCGCGGGCGTCCTCTTCTCGCCGCTCCCGACGTCGGACACCGAGTACGGCGGCCTCCGCGCGCTCCCCCGCACGCATGCGCGGAGCTACTTCTTCATCGGCGGGGAAGGCCGCTACATTCCGCTGCACTACCGCTTCCTCGAGGGCTGGGTGGGCGTCTCCGTCGGCGGCGTGGTCATCGCCGATCGCTTCACGACCGACGCCGGCGACAAGGTCGCACCCATCCTCGGCACGAAGGAGGTCACGGTCCGCACCGAGGGCTTCGCGTTCGGCCTCCAGCTCGGCGGCAGCTACTTCCTGAGCGAGAACTGGATCGCGGGCGCCACCTTCCGCGGCTATCGCTGGGTGCTGCCCGATACCCCCCGTTGCTCTTCGATCGGCGATTGCGCGACGCTCACCGGCAACGTCGAGGTCCTCGAGCTCGGCCTCACCCTCGGCTACCGGCTCCCTCTCTGAATCAGCGCATCAACGCGCCGTCACAGCGGCGGCAGCGAGGTCTGCGCCGCCGTGGCGACCAGGACGGCGAGGCGCTCCATCACGATCGCGACGATCGCGAGGAGCCCCATCGCACGAAGCGGAGCGAGCAGCGCGTGCACCTGCGCCGGTGACGCCGCGCGCGCCACCAGCGCGAACGCGAGCTCCAGGACCACTGCCGCCGCCAGCAGCGGACCGCCGATGGCGATGGCGAGCCCGACCCCGGCCACGATGTCATGGGCGGCGAGCAGGAGCGGATGCCCGGGCATCGTGTACGTCGAGAGCGCGCCCGCCGCGCGCGCCGCGCCACCGGTGGTGAGGAAGACCACGCTCGCGAGGAGCGAAAGCAGCACGCCGAAGCTCGACGGCTTGCCTTCCACGGTGGCGAGGCCGGGTCCGTCGGGGGAGCCGCGCAGCGCATCGACGAGCCCGCCCGCCATCGTCGCCGCCCAGAGCGGGATGGCGGCCGCGAGCGCGACGGGCAGCCCGAGCATGATCTGCTCGAGCGCGAGGAGAAACCACGGGGTGGCGCGCTCGGCGACGACGATCGGCACCACCGCGGGATAGATCGCGGCGGCAAGCGCCAGGCCGAGGATGCCGCGCGCCGGCGTCGGCAGCGCGCGGAGCCCGAATGCCGGCACGAGCGTGACCGCGGGCATCACGCGAGCCCACGCCAGACCGAGCGCCGCGAGATCGTCGAGAGGAGCGAGCAAGGCGCGTCACTCTACCCGCTGTGACGAGCCCGGGGGCACGCGGACTTGACGTGCGACGGCGCTCCGTCGCATACCGCGCTCATGGCCCTGGACCTTTCGCTGGTCGGCAAAGAGAGCACTCCCTCGTCGTTCACGTACGCGTGGAAGGACGTCGTCCTCTACGCGCTCGGCATCGGCGCGAAGAAGGACGAGCTCGACTTTCTCTACGAGGGTCGTGGCCCCAAGGTCATTCCCAGCTTTGCCGTCGTCCCGATGTTCGCTTCGATGTTCGAGCTGGTCGCGCTCACCGGCGGCGATCTCTCGATGGTGGTGCACGGCGCGCAGCGCGTTCGCCTCCAGGCCATGCTGCCGCCCTCCGGCACGCTCGTCACGACCGCGACGGTTCGTGGCATGTACGATCTCCGACGCCTCGCGGTCGTGCTCGTCGACACGGTGACGAAGGACGCCGACGGCAAGACGCTCTTCGATGCCACGTCGCAGATCATCTTCCGTGGCGAAGGCGGGTTCGGCGGCACGCCACCTCCGCGCGAGGACAAGGTCGCGGAGATCCCGAAGGGAGTCCCCGCGGACTTCCGCATCGAGGAGACCACGACGCCGGAGCAGGCGCTGCTCTACCGGCTCTCCGGCGATCTCAACCCGTTGCACGCCGATCCCGATTTCGCCGCGAAGGTCGGCTTCGCCCAGGGACCGCTGCTCCATGGGCTCTGCACCTACGGGCACATGGTGCGGCACGTCGCGAAGGGCGCATGCGGCGGAGACGCCACGAAGGTCACCGGCTTCGAGGCCAAGTTCAGCAAGCCGGTATGGCCCGGCGACACGCTGGTGACGGAGGGCTGGAACGTCGCCCCCGGCAAGGTCGCGCTCCAGGTCAGCGTGAAGGAGCGTTCCGAGGCGGTGATCACCGGCGCCTGGGCTACGATCGCATGAGATGAGGCTCGGCGTTCGTCGCATCGCGTTCGTGACCGCGCTCGGCGGTACCGGCGCCGTCGCCGTCGTGGCTTGCTCGTTCACGACCGATCTCGACGGCTTCTCCGAGCCGTTCCCGCGCGAGGCCGGCGGCAGCGACACCGCGAGCGGCGCCGACACGTCGAGCGCCGACGCTGGTACCGACGCCCGGCCCGACTCGCCGCCGCCGCCGTGCGTCGCGCAGACGGTCATCGATACGCCGCTCACCAGCACGCTCGAGACGTGGAGTTCGCGCTCGCGCAACCAGTCGGACGGATACCCGAAGGTGGCGAGCTTCTTCGGCTCGCCGGCGGCGGTGCTCCTCCCGTTCGTCGACACGACACCGGTGCCCATCGACGCGGGTAACCCTGACGCAGGCCCCACGTTCTTCGATCCGCCGGAGCGAGTGGATGCGATCGGCGGCATCTGGCAGACGACGCCGGTGGCGCTCCGCTCGTTCGATCTCTCCGTGGATATCTATGTAAAGTGCACGAATTTCAGCTCGTGCGCCGACGGCGTCGGCATCGGCTGGTTCGACACGACCACCGTTCCATCGCCGACGCCGACCAACACGGGCCACATCATGGGCTTTCCACCGTCGGTGGCGGGCGCGGCCGTCATCGCGGACGTGTACCGCAACGACGCGACCCAGAGCAGCGATCCGCCGGTGCCCGCCCTCGAGATCGTGGCGGTCGATTCCACGAAAATGCTCGGAAACTATCCCTGGGTAGTTGGCTCGAACGGCATCGACTTCCGCGGTGCGTGGCACACACTCACCATCTCCGTGCGCGGCACGACCGTCACGGTCGGCTACGACGGCAAGCAGTCGTTCAGCGCCATGGTGCCGCTGGTGACGAAGGGCCTCGTCGGCATCAGCGCCGGGACCGGCGGCCAGACCGACGCGGTGGCGGTGCGCAACGTGAAGGGATCGTTCTACGACTGCACGCCCTGAGACTATCGCCGAATCAAGTAGCTCAGTGCGCGATGGCGTTGATGCACGCGCCGAGCAGCGACAGGCTGATGAAGACGCCGGCGATGGCGAGGCGGATCCAGAAGAACGTGCTCCATCCGCCGCCGAAGCCCCAGCCGCGATTGACCTGCCGGCCGTAGTTGCCGTTGAAGCCTTGCACCGGCGCCCCGGGATACTGACCGGGGTACTGCCCCGGGCCGGGGCCGCCGTAAGGGTTCTGTCCGTACGGGGCGGCGTAGGGGTTCTGCGGCGCGCCGTAGCTCTGCCCGCCGTAGCCGGGAGGAGCGCCGTAGGGCTGCTGCATCGGCTGCTGCATCGGTTGCATCGGCGGAGCGCCGCCGTAGCCGGGCGGGGCTCCGTAACCACCAGGCTGCCCGCCATAGGCCGGCGGCTGGCCGTACCCCGGAGGCGGACCGCCGTAGCCAGGTTGAGCTTGGCCGGGCTGCGCATACCCCTGAGGCGCGCCTCCGTACCCTTGCGCGCCGAGCGGCGTCCCGCAGAAACGACACTGCGCTTCGCCCGGGTTGATCGACAAGCCACCGCATTTCGGACACGTCGGAGGCGCGCTTGAGTAGCCGTTCATCGGTACAGAAAGGCTAGAGCACGCGGGCGGGGCCCGCTAGACGGCGCGCTCGACCTACCTCGGCGCCATCGTCGGGGTGGCGCTGCGTCCCCTTTGGCACTAGGTTTCCCGGCCCAAAGTCAGAGTTTTCGAGGAGAACGCGTCATGGCCAAGCTTGCGAAGTCGATCGTCATCGTGGGAGCGAAGCGCACCGCATTCGGAGCGATGCAGGGCATGCTCAAGGGCGTCAGCGCGACGGACCTCGCCGTTCACGCGGCGAAGGCAGCGCTGAGCCAGTCGGGCATCGCGCTCGACGCGATCGGTCACGTCATCATCGGCAACGTCATGCAGACGAGCCCGGACGCGATCTACTGCGCGCGTCACGTGGGCCTCAAGGCCGGCCTCCCGATCACCACGCCCGCCGTCACCGTCAATCGCCTGTGCGGCTCGGGCTTCGAGGCCATCATCCAGGGCGCGCATCAGCTGCTCCTCGGCGAGCACGACGCCGTGCTCGTCGGCGGCACCGAGAACATGACGCAGGCCCCGCACATCCTCCGCGGCGGCCGCGAAGGCTGGGCCTTCGGCAAGCCGCCGCAGGTCGAGGACTCGCTGTGGAGCGCGCTCACCGACAGCTATACGGGCACGCCCATGGCCGTCACCGCGGAGAACCTCGCGACGAAGTACAACCTCACGCGCGCCGAGTGCGATGCGTATGCGCTCTCGAGCCAGCAGCGCTGGGCCGCCGCGAACGAGAAGGGCGTCTTCAAGGACGAGATCGTCTCCGTCGAGATCGCGAACAAGAAGGGCGCCATCCAGTTCGCCGTCGACGAGCATCCGCGCCCGCAGACCACGCTCGAGACGCTCGCCAAGCTGCCGCCCGTCTTCAAGAAGGACGGCGTCGTCACCGCCGGCAACGCGTCGGGCATCTGCGACGGCGCCGCGTGCCTCGTCGTCACCACCGAGGAGTTCGCGAAGTCGAAGGGCCTCAAGCCCCTCGCGCGTCTCGTGCAGTGGGGCGTCGCCGGCGTCGATCCCGCGATCATGGGCATCGGGCCCGCGCCCGCCATCCAGCACGCGCTCGCGCGCGCCGAGCTGAAGCAGACCGACATCGATCTCTTCGAGGTCAACGAGGCGTTCGCTCCGCAGTACCTCGCTGTCGAGAAGGAGCTCGGCCTCCCGCGCGACAAGACCAACGTGAACGGCGGCGCCATCGCGCTCGGTCACCCGCTCGGCGCGAGCGGCGCGCGCATCACGGCGCATCTCGTGTACGAGCTCGCGCGCCGCCAGGGTCGCTACGCGGTCGGCAGCGCGTGCATCGGCGGCGGCCAGGGGCTGGCCGTGGTGCTCGAGCGGATCTAGATCCGATCCCGTGAGAAGCGCGACGTGACGAACGACGACGACGACAAGCCGCGACCGCTTGCGCATCCGCCGCGCCTCCCCGACCAGGGGAGGTACGACGGACCTGCGCACGCGGCGCCCTACGCGCTGAGCCGCATGGCGCCGTCGTTCTCGCTCGTCGACGTCGCCTCCGAGATCCAGAAGGCCGACGCCATGCTCGCGACGGTCACGGGCGGCAAGCTCGGTCTCATCGCCGACCAGATCCGCCATCTGCAGGAGCAGGCGCGCACGATGCTCGATCGCGCCCGTCGTGACGCCGAGCTCCATCGCGCGCGCTGCCGGTTCGAGAAGAAGGCGGGCGGCGTCTATCACCTCTATTTGAAGGACGACGGCGAGCGCTGGTTCTCGCTCATGGCGCCCCACGAGTGGATCCGGCCCCAGCCGCAGACCTTCGAGGGGTCCTATCGCCTCGAGGCCGACATGAGCTTCACGCGCCTGGACGTCGTCGAGGACGCGCCGCGCGCCGATCTCGAGATCGCGCTTTCACTCTTGCCGGGAAAGCCGCGGTAATTCAGGCGTTCTGCTCGATGAGCACGGCGCCCTTGGCGCGCGCTGCATCGATCGTTGCCCACTCGCTGCCGGCGACGATGCACCACTCGACGGCATTCCGCATGGTCTTCACGGCATCGAGGGCGGCGCGGAGGCTCGGGAATGCCCACGAGAGCGGCCCCGGCTCGACGCTCTCCCAGCCGTAAACGAAGAGCGTGACGCCCTCGGCAGCGGCGGCCACGCCTGCGGCGGCGGCCTCCGCGCTGTAATCCGGCGAGCTACGGCGGCAAACGAACACGTCGGACTCGCCTTCCTCGTGGTCGGTTGCGCCATCGGCTCCGAGACCGAGACCGGGGCGCCTCGACTGGACCGAGTCGATGTCCCGCACGGTCGGCATCTCGTCGGTCACTTCGAGGGCGAGGATCGTCGCTTCTTCCGGGGCCGGAACGGCTTCGGCTCGCATCGCGGCACCGTGGGCCGTGCACGTCACCGACGCGCCGTGCGTGGCGACATTTGTCGCACGAAACGCCGACGTTTTGGAAATCCGTGAGCGGCCGAAAATGCGCATGTCAGCATCTCGCTTTTGAACCTTCTCGACCGAGACGACAAGGCCCGATGTTCGAAATCGTACGGCGCGGCGCGTCGTAAGTTCGGTGGCTACACGTCATCGTCCTAAGATCTCCCGCAGTAGCGTCATGACTCTCTCCGGCGGCGCGGGCGTATCCGCTTCTGATGCGCGACATGCGCAACCGGATTCATCGTCTTCGCTTCACGCGCGCCCTTCCTTCACCGGCTCGTCACCGTCGTCGCCGCCGCCTACACCGTCGCGGCCAGTCAACGCCCTAACCGGGCGCGGGTGGCCGTTCATTCCCCTGGCTCCGCTGGTGGTCGTCTTCGTCGGCCTCGCGGTGGCGCTCGGCATCGGGCTCGTGGGTCTCGATCACCTCGCACGCGCCGGAGACGAGCATGCCGGGGCGCGCGCGGAGCTGCTCGCGGCAACTGTGGCAGCGAGGCTATCGCAACTGCCCATCGATCGACGGCTCGACGCGACGCAGCTCGCAGCGCGTCGGACCGCCGCCGGCATCCTCGTGGTCACGCCGGACGCTCGCGTCATCCACGACGTCACGCTCGGCGCGCCCGATCGCGCTGCCCTGGAGAAGATGCTCGTCGACGGAAAAGGTGTCGCGCAGCTCCGGCTCGGCCGCGCTCGCTTCGCCGTTCGTCCCATCGGCGGCGCCCGGGATGCGCCACGGATCGTGGTGCTCGTCGCGGAGCCGCCGGTCGCGCAGGGCGCTCCGGCGCTCGTCACGTCGCTGCTCGCCCTCGCGGTCATGCTGCTCGGCGTGGCCGCGGCGGTCGCTTACGCCGTGTCGCGCGACGTCACGCGCGACGTCGACTTCGTCACGCGGCGCATCGACGGCATGGCGCAGGTGCGCACCGAGCCGACCGGCGAGCTGATCCCGGCGCGCACGATGGACGAGGTCGGCCTCCTCACGACCGCGTTCAACAAGCTGGTGGGGCGCTTCGGAAAGGCGGAGAAGGCGTATCGCCAGGACCTGACGCGCGCGAGCGCCGCGGATCGCGAGCGCGCCGCGTTCCTCGCCGCGGTCAGCCACGAGCTGCGCAGCCCGCTCAACGCCATCCTCGGGTTTGCCGACATCCTGATGGAGGAGGTCGACGGCCCGCTGAGCCCGTCCGCGCAGGAGGAGGTCGAGCAGATCCGCGGATCCGGCGCGCACCTCCTCACGCTGATCAACGACATCCTCGAGTTCTCCGCGCTCGAGAGCGGGCAGCTGAAGCTCACGCGCGGCCGCGTCGACCTCACGGGCCTCGCGAACGAGGTGGTCCGCGAAGCACGCGGCCTCGTCGGTGAGAAGCAGCTCACGGTGCGCGTCGAGGGTGAGCCTTCGCTCGTCGCGCGCATCGACGGCCGTCGCGTTCGACAGGTGCTCGGTAACCTCGTCAACAACGCCATCAAGTTCACGCAGCGCGGCGAGGTGGTGGTGCGGGTCACGCGCGAGGGCGCCTACGGGTCTGTCACCGTGACCGACACCGGCCCGGGCATCTCGCCCCAGGAGCGCGCCGTCATCTTCCGCGAGTACAAGCAGGCCCGCAGCGAGCGCCTCAAGCGGCGCGGCACCGGCCTCGGCCTCGCCATCGCGCGACGCCTCGTGACGCTTCATCAGGGATCGATCCAGGTCGAGAGCGAGCTCGGACGCGGCTCGACCTTCAAGGTCCTGCTCCCGGTCGGCAACATCGACGCGGCGCCGTCGATCCGGGCGCCGCCACGCAACGGCCCCGTGATTCCCCCACCGACCATTCCCCGACCTCCGGGCTACCGATGAACCCCCGCGCAGCTCGTCTCGTCGCGCGGCTCATCGGACTGCAGCTCGCCGTCCATGCCGTCTCGTTCCTGCTCACGGCGGCGTTCGCGCCGCGCGTGCTCCTCCTCGAGCCGGCGTCGTCATCGGCAGCGCTGCTCGTGGTGCTCGTGATCGGGCTCCTCTGCATGGCGTTCTCGGCGGCGGCCACGTTCGTCGTGACGCGCCGGCTGCGATCCACGCTGCGTTCGCTGGCGGTGGGCTCGGCGGCGATCGAAGCGAAGGACGTGCTCGCGCTCTACGACGTGCCGTCGCGCCTGGCGTTCGCGAGCGCGGTGTTCGCGCTCGTCCTCGCGCTGGCGACGCTCGTTCCGCAGCTGCGGCCGCAAGCGCTCGATACGTACACCGATCTCACGCTGGTGCTCCTGATGCTCACGATGGTGAGCACGGCGGCGCTGCCCGCGTACGTCACGATGCGCGCATCGATGGCGCGCGTCCTCGAGCTCGCGCCTCCGCACGTCGCGCACGAGGCGCTGCGCAGCCTCGGTCGCGGCGCGCTCGGACGCGTGCGCAAGCGCTTCGTCGCGGCCGTCGCGGCGCCGGTGGCGTTCGTCGCGCTGGGCGCATCGCTGCTCGTCGATGCCCATTCGCGGACCTACGACCGCGATTCGCGGGTGGCCGACGCCACCGACGTGGCGCGTGCCGTCTTCGAGCCCATCGACGGCCCCGCGCCGTCACCGGGCACTGCGCGCGGTGCTCCGGTTCCCGAGGGTGACGTGCGCGGTCGCGCCGAGGCCATCGAGGCCGCGGCGGCGCTCGGCTTCCGCGTCCACATCGATCCCGCGTACGACGGCGAGCTCACCGTGCGTCACGGCGACGAAGGCGAGACCCAGGTCTCGGTGCCGACGTATCCCGGCGCTGCGCTGGTTCGCTTCGGGACGTCGCGCCTGTCTCCGGTCACCGGGATCTATGCGCTCCTCGCGATCGTGGCCGTGGCGCTCGCGGGCCTGCTAGGCACGCGCATCGGTGTGGCGTTCGAGTCCGACGTTGCGCTCGCGACGCGCGAGATGCGACGTGCGGGCGTCGCGGAGGTCATGCGCGGCACGATCATCTTGCACGAGGCGCGCTTCGCGAACGTCACCGAGCTGCTCGAGGCCGTCGACTCGCTCGGCGGCGTGTTCCGCGAGTTCGCGGGCGCGCAGCAGCGCTCGATCGACGCGCGCGAGGCCACCGAGCGCATGCGCGGCCTCCTGCTCGCGTCGATGAGCCACGACCTCAAGGCGCCGCTCAACGCCGTCCTCGGCTTCGCGGAGCTGGTCGGTCGCAATCCGCTCACCGAGCCACAGAAGGAGAGCCTCGCCATCATCGAGCAGCGCGGGCGCGAGCTCCTGATGCTCATCGACACCATCCTCGACAGCGCGCGCGTCGAGGCGGGCGAGCTCGAGGTGTCACCCGAGCCGACGCACGTCGGTGACGTCGTCATGTCGTCGGTCCTCGAGGCGCGCGATCTAGCGGTCGGCACCGATGTGCAGATCCAGGGGGAAATCCAGCCTGGAATGCCCACGCTGCTCGTCGACGGAACGCGCATCGTGCAGGCGCTCACCGCGGTCGTGATGACGGCAGCGCGCTTCACCGACAAGGGCGTGGTCCCCGTGCGAGCCACGCTGCCCGACGCGGGCGAGCGCCTACGCATCGAGGTAGAGACGAGCGGCGAGGGTCTCCCGGTAGGCGAGCGCGAGAAAATCTTCGACGCCTTCAAGAGCGCGGAGAGCGCCCGCCGTCATGGCGGTCTCGGTCTCGGCCTCCAGCTGGCGCGCTCGATCCTCGAGATCCACGGCGGAACGATCGAGGTCGACAACACCGATCGAGGCGGCATGGTGTTCCGCATCTGGCTCCCGGTCCGCAACGACCGCGCCTCCATCCGCGCCCGCGCGAGCAAACCCACCCTCCCGCCCACCTGATCGCCCCGACACGAGACGAGAACCAGAGACCGCGGAGTCACGAAGCAACGGAGGCGAGAGGGAGGGCAGATTTGGCTGCCGGTCTCGGCACCCACGATTGAGCGCGTACGACGAGGGGGCTGATCTGTTCTCCACTTGTGGTCGAGCGCGTGTCTCGAACCAAAAAATCTCCGTGGTGGTCTCCGTCTCTCCGTGCCTCCGCGGTCTCTGGCCTCGCCTACTTGAGTGGGATCGAGCGGTTGAACATCAGGGATTCGCCGTCGAAGGCGGGGACGCTCTGCGACGAGACCTTCTGTTCGATGCACGTCGATTGCGCCGGCGTGGCTTGCGCTTTCGCGGCGAGGAGGCGCGCCGAGAGCTGGCCCGAGGACGAGACCATGATCGCCACCTGCGCCGTCGCGCCCTTGGCCTTCGCGTCCTTGCACGCGGCAACGCTACGCACGGCGGCGTCGATGGCGCGCGTCAGCGCTGCGGCATCGGCGAGCTTCGGCGGCGCGGCGATCAGCGCGGGCTCGTAGGACGCGAGCATCTTCTTCAAGCCCTCGGCAAACGCGTCCATCGTTCCGTCGAGTGAGCGCCGGAGCCAGAACCCGAGCACCGTCTTCGTGACGTTGCCATCGACACCGGCGTCGAAGGCGTTGTCGGAATAGAAGTTGAAGTTGTGCGCTGCGCCGCGGTCACAGAAGTAGGGGTTCATGAAATAGAACCAGCGCTCGTAGTAGTCCTTCGGCAGCTTCTTCTTCGCGATGAGATCGCCGTAGGCGGCCTTCTCGCGCGCGAAGCACTCCTTGTCGGCCTGCGACTTGGCGTAGGTCTTCCAGAAGATCTCCGCGAGCGGCAACAGGAGCGCGTCATAGCTCGGCTGCGTCGCCTTCTGCGCTGCGCTCCCGTGCTCGCTCGGCCCCGCCTTGTCGATCAGGAACCGAACGAACGCCGGGTTGTAGTGGCCGAAATCGCTCGCCGCGTCGAGCTTCAGCGTATCGACGGAGTGCGGGCCCTTCGTGAAGATCTCGACGCCCGCGAGCTCACGGATGCTCGCGAGCGTGATGCGCGCTGGCCGATGACACCAGAAATTCTGGATGCCCCCGTTCGGGAAGTAGTCGAAGTCCTGGCACTGGCTCTTGCGCGTGACCTCCTTGAGCGCGCTCTCCAGCACCGACGGCGCAGACGCAGGCGCCGCCGGCTCCGGCTTCGCGGCCGCAGGCACGCTCGGGGGAGCGCGGTCCGGCATCGCCGCCACCGGCACGTCGACCGGCGGAAGGATCGGCGCGGTCGGCGCGGGCGGCGGAGCAGGCGAGCAGCCGAGCCGGGCCAGACCGATCAGGCTCGTGATGCCGATGAGGACAGGACCGATACCGCGTCGCGAGGTCGCCATGGCCGAACAGGGTATACCGGTAGGGGTGACACGCCCCGCGATACCCGGAGGGGGACAACCGAAGAATCCGCTCCACGGCATCACGCTGGAGGCGATCGTGACCGAGCTCGTCGAGCACTACGGCTGGCCGGCGCTCGGAGAGCAGGTGAAGATCCGTTGCTTCACGGAGAACCCGAGCATCGTCTCGAGCCTGAAATTCCTGCGCAAGACGCCGTGGGCTCGCGAGAAGGTCGAGAGCCTCTACCTGTTCGTGCAGCGCGAACGTGCGCGTCAGGCACGTCGCTGATGCGGTGATGCGATCGGAGCCCTATGCTTCGATGATGGGGTTCTGGAAGGGGCTCGTCGACAAGGTCGCGCAGAAGAAGGAAGAGCTCGAGGAAGAGGCCAAGAAGCGCGCCGCGAAGAAGGCCACCGAGATGGCCATCGACACGGGCAAGGCCGCTGCGAAGGCCGCCGTGAAGAACGCGGG
>JAYTZB010000776.1:0-3925 GCA_043742085.1 Polyangiaceae bacterium | reverse complement strand
GCCGCCGACATCGGTGTTCGCAAGGCCGACGTGCGCACGGTCGTGACGCGGCTGCATGCCGAGGGTCACGTCGACGCGCTGCGCCTCCGCCTCACCCTCTCGGGTCTCGCCCTCGCGACGTCGCTCGGCGCGCGTGAGCTGCCCGACCTGCGCCGTCGCGAAGAGCGCATCCGCCGCGTCGCCTGAGGTCGCGGATCGAGAGCGCCAGCAGTGATCGGGCGGCGCGCCTTCGCGCCGTCCGGTGGCATCGCGCTTGCTCGATGATCGCCGGAGGCGTCCCATGCGCCGGAGGGGATCGATCGCGCCTGTCGCGCTGCTCGTGCTGCTGCTGCTGCTGCTCACGGTGTTGCCGTCTGGCTGCGTTGTGACTACGGCGCCCGTCCCCGACGCCCGCCCCGCCATCCTCGCGACCGAGGCGGCCGGTACGCTCTTCGTGTCGTGGACCATCGCGCGACGCGATGACCGCGGCGTGTGTGACGAAGGCTCGGCGACCGCAGTGCGCATCCGCCTCGTCACGACGGCCGGTGCGGATGCCGGGACGTACGGGCAGGACTGCGCGGCGTTCTCGACCTCGATCCGCCTCGACCCCGAGAGCTACGCGGGCACCGCGGTGCTCGTCGACGCCCTGGGACGCGCTCGCACGTCGACGATGACGCTGCAGCCGTTCACCATCATCGGTGGCGACCTCATCACCATGCCCGTCGACTTCGCGATCGAGACGTTCACGCCGAACTGAGCGCGCAGTGACCGTGAGCTCTGGCGTGGCACGCGGACTGCACTGCGGTACGAGCCCGGGCGCTTCCTTTTCACGATTAGCCGCAAAGGCGGCCGCGTTCTGCTCGGGGCTGTGACGACGCGGTCATGCCGGTGTGGCTCTTCCTTCACACGGAGTACGCGATGAGCTTCCTTTGGAACGTCGTGAGGAGCGGCGCGCCTGCTGCTGCCCTCGCGGCCATGGCGCTCGTGCAGCCACGCAACGCAGAGGCCTGCGGTGGCTGCTTCCACCCCGAGAACGATGTCGGCGGCAGCGTCGTGACCGATCACCGCATGGTGTTCGAGATCACGAGCAAGGAGACGATCTTGTGGGATCAGGTCCGCTATGCCGGCGATCCCAGCGAGTTCGCATGGGTGCTGCCCGTCCGCGCAGGTGCGAGGATCGAGCTGTCGCGGGGTGAGTGGATCGCCGCGCTCGACGCCGCCACGCGCACCACGGTCGACGGACCGAGGCCCGTCTGTCCGCCCACCACCACGACGAGCAGCGGTCGGTCGTCGTCGTCCTCGTCGAGCAGCAGCAGCGGGAGCGGGAGCGGGAGCGGCGGCGGATGCGGCGGAGGCTACACTCCGACCAGCGAGAGCGCCGTGGGGGTCGGCAACGGCAGCACCACCGCGGACGACTCCTCGTCGAGCGCGAATCCGACGTTCACCGGCGACGACAACGTCGACGTCGTCGCCCAGTCGTCGATCGGCCCGTACCAGGCGGTGACCATCCACGCTTCGGGTACCACCGGCATCACGCAGTGGCTGAAATCCAACGGGTTCGCGGTCCCGGCCTCGATGATGCCGGTGATCGACGGGTACATCGCGCAGAAGCTGGACTTCATCGCGCTGCGACTAGCGCCCAATCAAGGTGTGCAGGCGATGCGGCCGGTGCGCGTGGTGACGCCGGGCGCAGACACCACCCTGCCCTTGCGCATGGTCGCGGCGGGGGTCGGGGCGACCGTGGGGCTCACGCTGTGGGTCATCGGTGAGGGCCGCTACGAGACCCAGAACTTCCCGAACGCGCCGGTCGACTGGAGCTCGCTCGCGTGGGACGTCACGCAGCGACGCTCGAATCGCACGGTGCTCGAGGCGGCGGCGCTCGCGTCGAATGGCGGGCGAAGCTGGATCACGGAGGCGGCGCTCCGCACGAGCCTCACCGACGTGGGCCGTGGAATTCCGGGCTCGGGCATGATCCTGCCCAACGTCCACGATGCGTACCTCTCGCAATGCCAGTATCGGCCCGCACGGAAGGTGCCTTGCGACGAGACCGCGCTGCCCCCGCCGGACGGCAAGCCGGGCGACGTCGTCGCGACCACCGATCCCGATGCGGGCACGGACGGCGGCTTTCCGGACGCGGCGACCGCCGATGCGGACACCGACGCGGGCGGCGCGGACGGCGGCGCCGACGCGAGCAGCGCCGACGGCGGAGACGGCGACGGCGGCATCGCATGTACGAAGATGGTGTCGGGTTGCGACGGCTTCGACGATCTCGACGTCGGGGCCGCGGGCCTGCACGCACGCGACGTATGGGTGACCCGGCTGCGCGCCGATCTCCCGGTGAGCGCGCTCGCGACCGACCTCGAGCTCGCGGCATCCGCGCAGCAGATCGAGCTCTCGCCGGCGCACAAGACCTCGAAGTTCACCGATCCCCTGTTCGATCCGTGCACCGGCACGCGCTCGCGCGGGAGCAGCAGCTCGGGCTCGAGCAGCACCGTCCTCGGCCATGACGGCGCCGACGGCTGCAGTTGCCGGACGGCACCGCTGAAGGACGGCCTGGGTACGTGGCTCCTCGTCGGCGTCACGATGGTCGCGCTTCCGCTCCTGACCCGACGCCGCCGCCGGAAGTGATCCGCCGATCGCGGCGCCGCCTGCGTGACCTGCTTGCCCGCGCGCGCGTGCCGATTTAGCGTGGCGCGCGATGAGCAAGCCCGTGGTCCTCGTGACGGGAGCGAACGGCGAGATCGGCCGAACGCTCCTCCAGCGGATGCATACTGACGGTCGCTACCGCGTGGTGACCGTCGATCTGACACCCCTCCCCGAGAAGTACCGAGCCTTCTGCCTCGAGACGTACGCGGGCAACATCATGGACCGCTATCTGCTCGACCAGATCGCGGCGCACCACGAGATCGAGGTGGTCTTCCACCTCGCCGCGCTGCTCTCGACGCGCGGCGAGCGCGATCCCGAGCTCGCCCACCAGGTCAACGTGGAGGGAACGCTCCATCTCCTCCGCATGGCGCAGAACCAGTCGGCGCGGCTCGGGCGCGCCGTGCGGTTCATCTTCCCCAGCTCGATCGCCGTCTACGGAATGCCGTCGGTGGCGGAGAAGACAAAGGCCGGGCGCGTGAAGGAGGAGGCGTTCAACGTCCCCATCACGATGTACGGCTGCAACAAGCTCTACTGCGAGCACCTCGGTCGCTACTTCACCGAGAATTTCCGGCAGCTGGGCGCGCTGGCCGCGGTCTCGCGCCTCGACTTCCGTTCGCTGCGCTTTCCCGGGCTCATCTCCGCGGAGACCGCGCCCACCGGCGGAACGAGCGACTTCGGTCCGGAGATGCTGCACGCGGCGGCGCAGAAGCAGCCGTACAAGTCGTTCGTCGGACCGGAGGCGAAGATTCCGTTCATGGCCATGCCGGACGCCGTGACGGCGCTCGTGCACTTGCTCGAGGCCGATCGATCGAAGCTGTCGAAGACGGTCTACAACGTCACGGCGTTCAGCGAGACCGCCGGGCAGATCGCGGATCGCGTGCGCGCGGCCTTTCCTGGAGCGCAGATCTCGTTCGAGCCGGATGCCGTGCGCTCGAAGATCGTAGACTCGTGGCCCGAGGACATGGACGACTCGCTGGCGCGCGCCGACTGGGGCTGGAAGCCCGCGTACGACGTGGAGCGCGCCTTCGCGGAGTATCTCGTCCCGACGATCAGGCAGCGGTACAGCCAGCTGTCGCCCCGCTGAACGTGTCGAGGACGCGCGTCATGAAGAAGAATTCGCTTTCGTCGTTCGGGGTCGTCCTGCTCGTGCTGGGCGGCGTCGGATGTGACACTCCGCCGTCCTCGCCGGCGACCGCCGGCGTGCCCGCCATTGCGCCGGCGCATCCGTCACCGGACCCGCCGCCGGCACGTCCGCTGGTCATCGAGGACGCGGGGAGCGCGCGCGCCGACGCCGCTGCGC
>JAYTZB010000775.1:0-1914 GCA_043742085.1 Polyangiaceae bacterium | reverse complement strand
CGAGGCCTTCTGCCCGAACGTGATGTCGCCGTGACGGTCGCCGTCGCTGCGCGACCAGCCGCCGTGGCTCCACGGCCCCATCACGAGGGCGTTCTCGGCACCGGGGCTCTGCTTCTCGAACGCGCGGTACGTCTCGAGCGCACCGAAGCAGTCCTCGGAATCGAAGAGCCCGCCCACCGTGAGGACCGCGGGCTTCACGCTCCTGTAGAAGGGCCGCGGGTCGCGCGCCTTCCACCAGTCGTCGCGCGTCGGGTGCGCGAGCATCTCGTTCCAGAACGGGATGCCCGTCGCGATGCCGCTCTCGGTGTACTTGGCGGTGGTGTTGGAGAGCGGACCCATCGCGAGGAAGTAGTCGTAGACGTCGGCGTAGTCGTGCTCGAAGCCCCACGTGCTCTTCTTCGTGGGCTTCGGGCGCGGCTTGCCGAAGCTGCCGTAGAAATCGAAGCCGTCCGCCAGGAAGAAGGCGCCGTTGTGGTGGAAGTCGTCGCCCATGAACCAGTCGGTGACGGGCGCCTGCGGGGATACCGCCTTCAGCGCGGGATGCGCGTCGACGGCGGCCTGTGCTGCGTAGAAGCCGGGATACGAGATGCCCCAGGCGCCGACGCGACCGTTGTTGCTGGGCACGTTCTTCACGAGCCAGTCGATGGTGTCCCAGGCGTCGGTGCTCTCGTCGATGCCGCCCTTCGTCGTCGCGTGAGGGCGGACGTCGACGAAGGTGCCCTCGGACATCATGCGGCCGCGGACGTCCTGATGGACGAAGACGTAACCGTCGCGGATGAACGACGCCGACGGCGCGAAGCGACGCAGCGCGCGCGTGTTCTTGGCATCCGGGTAGTTGTCGACACCGTACGGCGCAACGCTGTACGGCGTGCGATGGAGCATCATGGGATACGTGCGTGATGCATCCTTCGGCACGTACGCGGCGGTGAAGAGCTTGGTCCCGTCGCGCATCGGGATCCGGTACTCGTACTTCGTGTAGTGCTCACGTATCGCGTGGGCGATCGCGGCGTCGTCGGACAGCGCCTCGCGGACCAGCGGCGCCTCGTCGGCTGCGACCTTGCGCGGCTCGGCGACCGCGCGCGGCGACGTCATCCCGCAAGCAATGCTTCCGAGACCGATGAGGACCACGAGAGGCAGACGAGCAGCGCGCATCGCTGGTGGGCATAGGCCGCGAAGCGCGCCGCGACAAGGCCTCGGTCACCGAGCGGGCTTGGCCTTTGCTGCCTTCTCGGCCGGCCTGGCCTTCGCATCCGGCGCCGCGAAGAGCGCGAGCGCGGCCCGCTTCTCGTCCTGCTGCCAGCGCTGCAAGGCGAAGAGGCGCACGTACGTACCGCGCTCGTCCAGCTTCACGCCCGCCGAGAGCGGTCCCTTCGAGAGGACGAACGCTCCGAGCTGGTGGTCACCGCAGACCACGTAGTCACCGACCGCCTCGACGTCGCCGCCGCGCACGTGCGCATCGAGCACCGCCATTCGCTCCGGCTCCACCACGACGCGCGCCTGGCCCGAGAGCTGCGGAGCGCGCATCATCCCCACCAGGAACTTCGGCAACGTGTTGCCGAGCGCGAGGGCGAGGATGGGGTTCGCATCGTCGGCGTGGACCTGCAAGAAGGCGTCGAACGAGGGCGCCTCCGAGACGCGAAGAGCGCCGTTGACGAGCACGACGTCCCCGTTCCAACCGGCCGACTGGGCCTTGGCGCCGGTGGCGCGCACGTTGCGCAGGGTGATGGCCGACCCCGTGAAGTCGAAGAGATCGCGCTCGGAGTCGAAGCCCTTCACGACTGCGTTCAGCGCGAGATCCCCGGCGAGCTTCTGGTCGTGCAGACGCACCGCACCGCCGTCCACGCCGAGGAGAACGCCACCGGTCGCGGTGCGCTGCGAAGCGAGGACCGTGACGTCGATCGCCGCGTGCGCGGT
>JAYTZB010000774.1:0-2973 GCA_043742085.1 Polyangiaceae bacterium | reverse complement strand
GTGCCCGACCTCATCGACGTGCGCCGGTCGCTCGCGGAGAACATCTACGAGGAGCAGACCGGCGGCCTCTCGAAGTCGGCGCCGCATCCCGAGCTGTTCCTGCGCATGATGGAGGGCCTCGGCTTTGCCCGCGCGCAGTTCGAGGCGAAGGCGCTGGACGCCGACCTTCATCCCGCCGCGCGCGGCTATCGTGACTGGCTCAGCGAGACGGCGGCGTCGTCGCCGTGGCAGGCAGCGACGGCGCTCCTCACCATCTTCGTCGAGGGCAGCGTCAACGAGCGCGCCGAGCTGATGGGCACTTACGTCCGCGCGAAGGGCGACGCCGCGGTCCTCCGCCATCCGCTCGTCGTGCACTTCGGCTGTCCGCCTTCTGCCATGCACCTCGTGCGCGCGCACGGCGACGTCGAGGGCGGTCACCGAGGAGATGCATGGCGCATCGTGCTCGATCACACGAAGGACGAGGCCCTCGCGAAGGTGGTCATCGCCACGTGCATGGACGGCCTCGCGCGATGGCAGCGCTATCGCGACGGTGTCGCGGAGCTGATGGGGCTCGTGCGCGACAACGCCACCACCGCGCCTCCCCCGGTCGTCGCGCGCTCTGCGTAGAGCTGCCTGGCGCGGCCTAGAGGTGCGCGCCGCTGCGGTACGGACCGCCGCCGCCCTCACCGCCGCCTCGGCCCCAGCGTCCGAACGCGCCCTTGCTCACGAGATCGGCGAGCCGCTCGCGTTGCCTGGGATCGAGGACCGCGTGGATGCGCTTGAGCGCAGAGGAGAGCGCGTCCTTCATCTTCTCCGACGTGGCGTCGACGCGCGCGCTCACCGCTTCGAACGCAGCATCGTCGAAGGTCTCGCCCGCCACCGATTTGCCGAGGCTCTCACGCGTCTCGAGCATGCCGGACTTGGCGTCCTTGGCGCGATCGCGGAGGTCCTCGATGGCGGCGCGGATCTCGCGCTCCTGACCGGGCGTCGTGTCGACGCGCGCGAAGAGCATGCGGAGCCAGAAGCTCCCGCCGATGCCGCCGCGGTGGCCGCGGTGGCCGCGACCGCCGCAGCGCCGGAGGAAGACCAGTCGCTTCACCACCGCCACCACGCCCACGATTCCCGCTGCGATTGCGATCGAACAGAGTGCCATCGTCGTTTCTCCTCGGTGCCTTTGCGCCTGCTGGTACCGATGCTCTTCGGGGTGGCCGTGGTCGCGCTGGCGGGCGGTAAAGAATCGTAAAGCGCGAGCACGAAGCCTCGGTTTTCACGTGCTAGAACGGCGCGATGGCCAGCACGAAGCCAGCCTCTGCTCCGAAGGCCCCGAAGGCGCCCGCCAGGCGCAAGACGCCGCGCAAGCAGAAGGCCGAGTCGGCCGGGCTCGATCCGCTCGGCTGCATGATCGAGGGCACGGACCCCGCGCTCGAGAAGCTCGAACGCACCGTGGCCGACGAGGGCGGCGTCGTGGTCGGTCGCTACAAGGATCCGCTGGGCGGGCATCCCATGCTGTTCGCGATCCTGCCCACCGCGAAGGTCGAGCCGACGCCGTTCCAGCGCGATCTCAGCGACGCGCACCACAAGCGGCTCGCCGAGGTCATCGAGAAGACCGGGCGGTTCCTCGATCCCGTCATCGCCATCACCGCGCCCGAGAAGGTGGGAGGCTTCTGGACGCCCAACGGTCGCCATCGCCTCGCCGCCATGCAGCGGCTCGGCGCGAAGTCGATCACCGCGCTCGTGGTGCCGACGCGCGAGGTGGCGTGGCAGATCCTCGCGCTCAACACCGAGAAGGCGCACAACCTCAAGGAGCGTTCGCTCGAGGTCATTCGCATCTATCGCGGCCTCCTCGACGAGGACGATTCACTACCCGAGGCAGGCTTCGCGTTCTACCTCGAGGACCCGTCGCTGGTGACGCTCGGCGTCTGTTACGAGAAGAACCCGCGCTTCGCCGGCGGCGCGTATCACCCGGTGCTGCGACGCGTGGAGACGTTCAGCGACGCGTCCATCGGCAAGTCCATCGCCACCCACGAGAAGCTCGCCGAGCTCACCCTCGAGGTCGAGGAGAAGGTGGCCGCGGCGATCGCGAAGCTGCGCGAGAAGGGCCTCATGAGCCCTTATTTGCGGTCCTTCGTGGTGGCGCGCATCAACCCGCTGCGATGGATCCAGGGCGATCTCCCGCCCGCCGAGAAGGTGCTCACGCAGATGCGCGACCGCGCCGCCAAGTTCAACGCCGAGAAGGTCCGCCAGGAGGACCTCGCGCGCATGGGCGGCGGCGTGCCCGACGAAGACGGATGAGGCGGATGAGGCCGACGCATGCGAACCGGTAGCGCCGATCTCCCGCTCCACGGCGGAAGCGTTCCGCGCTGGCTCGCCGATCGGATGACCGCGCTCGGCACGGTGCTCACCGAGGCCATCGTTCTCCAGTACGGGCGCGCCGAATTCTTGCGGCGCCTCGCGCATCCGTTCTGGGTTCCAGTCGCTCGGCTGCGTGATGAACATGGACTGGCACTCGTCCGGCATCACGACGAGCGTCATCGGCGCGTTGAAGCGTGGGCTCCGGCCCATCGAGGACGATCTCGGCATCTACGTGTGCGGCGGCCGCGGCCGGCACTCGCGGAAGACACCCGAGGAGCTCACGTCGGTCGGTGAGCGCACCGGGCTCGACGCCACCGGTCTCGTCGCCAAGAGTCGGCTCGTCGCAAAGGTCGACGGCGCATGCGTGCAGGACGGCTTCGAGCTCTATCTCCACGGCTTCTTCGTGACGAAGGAGGGCGACTCTCCGAGGGCCTCGAGAGCTTCGTCGAGGAGCCGCACGCCGCGATCGAGGGCGAGCCGGTCGGCGAGATCGTGAACCTCGTCGACGCGCGAGCACGCGCGTCGCGGAGCGCGCACGCTCTTGTCGCTCGCGCTCGTCGCCGAGGTGCTGCACGGGACGCCGAGCCGCTTCTCCGATCCCGCGCGCTTCTCGCTCGCGCACGGCGGCAAGGACGGACACCC
>JAYTZB010000773.1:0-3835 GCA_043742085.1 Polyangiaceae bacterium | reverse complement strand
TGCTTCCAGTCGTGGTTGCCCGGAATCATGTACTTCTCGCCCTTGTAGCCCTTGAGCACGTCGAGCTGGTCGCGCAGGCGGCGCTCCGATTCCCTGCGGTCGTAGGCGCCTTCTTCGGGCATGCCGAACTCGTACACGTTGTCGCCGAGGTAGACGGTGGTGCTCTTGGCCCCGGCGGCCATGATTTGCTGGCGCAAGAAGTTCAGCGAGGGCTCGCCGCCCTTGGCCGCGGGAATGGGGTTGCCCACGTCGCCGATGAGAAACACCGAGTAGCGAATGCGGGTGCTGTCGGGCGGGCGCTTGGTTTCCCAGCCCAGGCCGCCGCGCCGGTAGTTGGGGCGCGACACGTGCGGATTCTGCGACGACTCGCCGCCCTGGGCCAGGGCGCGCGGACCCATTGCCAACGCCGCGCCGCCCAGCAGCAGCGCGGAAAAAATGCGAAAAAATGAGGGCATACTGCGGAAAATGAGCGAAACCCGGAGGCCCCGCGCGGGGTACTGAGGCAAACTTACGACCGGTGCCGGGCTGAGCCGACGGGCCCGTTACGCAAAGCACAACCGTGCGGTTAAGCCCTGGTTTTTAACTTCGGCCCGGGGCTTCGCGTTCAAAGCCGGCAAGTGCGCCGGCTGAACCGGCCGTAGCTTCGCCTCTCATGGAAGACCTTACCCCCGACCCCGTGGCCGCGGCCGTGCCGGCCGCCCCGCCGGAGACGCCCCCCGGCGGGCCCGCTCCGTCTTCGGATGCGGCCGCCGGTGCCCCTTCTGCGGTGCCTGCCGCCGACAAGCCCGCCAAAGCCAAGGCGTCGGCCCTAGTGAAAGGCGCCCAGGCTTACATCACCGAGCTGTTTGCCCGCGAGCTCCCCGCCCGCCTCACCTACCACTCGCTGCGCCACACCGAAGCCGTGGTGAAGGAGTGCCGCGCCCTGGCCCCCGTCGCCAAGCTCAACGACGACGACACCGAATCCCTGCTGCTGGCCGCCTGGTTTCACGACGCCGGCTACCTCGACGTGTACGACGGCCACGAGTTTCGCAGCATGGAGCGCGCCGCCGCCTGGCTGGGCGAGCAGGGCGCCGACGCTGCCCGCGTGCAGCTCGTGCAGGAGCTCATCAAGGCCACCCACCGCGACGAAGAGCCCGCCACCGAGCTGCAGCAGCTGCTCGCCGACGCCGAGCTGCGCGCCGAAGTGATGTCGAGCCCCGACGTGGCGATGCCGAGCCCCGAAGAGGAGATCGAGGCGGTGCTGCCGGCCGATGTGCTCGCGTCCCTCGACGAGCCGATCGACGGTGACGAGGACGAGGAGCCCGGCGCGCCCGACGGTGCGCCGCGCACGGGGGCCGGCGCGTCGCACGATCGCGACGGCGGCACTGGCGCGCACGCGAAGGGCACGACCGCGGGCGGGTCGCGTCAGCAGACGACCGGCTCGCACGTGCGCGCGCCCAGCACGGGCTCGTCGCAGACCAACGAGCGACGCGTGGCGAGCGAGACGCCGGCGAGGAGCGGCACGGGCGGAGGTATTCCGACGACGCCCACCTCGATGACCATGCGACCGCGCACCACCGACGCGGTGCCGCCGTCGCTCGCGTTCGACACGCGCAACGAGGCGCGCGCGGACATCCGCAGGCCCACCACGGACGCGGAGCCTCCTCAGCCACCGCCGCGTCCGTCGTCGTGGCATCCGCCGCCGTCGATCCCTTCGGCGGCGCCGCCGCCAGCCGATCTCCGCGGTCCGAGCGTCAAGCCTGCGCCGCCCGCGACGGCGGCGGTGGTGCTCGGCGCGTTCGACGCGCGACGCTTCTTCGCCGAGGCCATCGCTCGCCGTGCGACCGGCGCGCTCTGCTTCGAGAGCGAGGGCGTCGTACGTCGCATCGTGATGCGTGAAGGCGATCTCGTCGCCGCGGCGTCCGGCGGCGAGCTCGAGTCGCTGGTGCACTTCCTTGCGGCGCGCGGCGAGCTCTCTCGCGACGAGGCGCCGCGGCTCGCCGCGAAGATCCCGCCCTATGGCCGTCACGCCGGAGCGGCGCTCGTGGCTCATGGCTGGTTGCGACAGGATCAGCTCTGGCAGGTGTTGCGTGCGCATGCCGAGTGGATCGCTGGTGCCATCCTGCGGCTCACGCGCGGCACCGCGCAGCTCGAGCCCGATCCGCCCGGGCGTCTCCGCGGAGAGCCGAGTGTGTTCGGGGCGGCGACGGGGGCGGAGATCTTCGTCGACCTCGTCCGCCGCTCGGTCTCACTCGAGGACGCTCTCGACCGCCTCGGTGGCGAAGGGAGCCGCGTCGCCGACGGACCCAATCACGGGTTGCTTGCGGAGTGCAATCTTCCCGCGCAGGACATCGAGCTGCTGCATCGCGCTCGTGGTGGCTCGATCGCCGATCTCCTGGCGCGCGCCACCGACGGCGAGATCGTGGCGGTGATCCACGCGCTCTCGCTCCTCGGCGTCGTCGAGGTGGTGCCCGCGCCCGACTTCGGCCGGCAGGGACGTGATGCTCGCGACGGCCACGACGCTCGCGACGGCCGCGACGGCCGCGACGCACGCGGCGGTGCCGGCGGCGCTGCCGATGCCGAGGTCGCCGCGCTCGACGAGGAGGCCATCCGCGGCCGCGTCCGCGCGCGCCTCGAGCTGGTCGAGGAGGGCGACTACTTCTCGGTGCTCGGGGTCACCCGCGACGCCACCGGCTACGAGATCCGCCGCGCGTTCATCGAGCTACGCCGCACGTTCGAGCCGTCGCGCATCCTCACGCCTCGCCTCGTCGACCTCACCGAGGACGTCCGCAAGATCATCATCGTGATCGAGGAGGCCTACGAGATCCTCCGCGACAACGCGCGCCGCGAGCGTTACCGGCGCGCCATCGACGCACGACCCGAGTAGCCGGCGTCAGAGCGCGCGCGCGGCGAGCGCGAGCCGCTCCCAGTACGCGGCGTCGGCCAGCGGCGCGGCCGCGATACCGGTCACCTCCGGGCCGGGCCGGTAGCTCTCGAGCGGCTCGTCGTGGCGCCACAGGTGCACGTCGTGGATCTCGCGATCGACGAGGCCGCTGTCATGCCTGTGCTCCTGATGATGCCGCATCACGGGCACGAGCGCGCCGCTCGGCGCGACGAGGCCCAGCTCCTCTTCGATCTCGCGCCCGGGCCGCCAGCTCCGGCATCCTGCCGCACGATCCAGCAGAAGAACGCGAGATGCCAGTCGCCGTCGCGGTGAACGGCAGCGCGCGTCTTCGCGACGCCGGTGGCACGGCCTGCGGCATCGAAGACCTCGAGCAGCTCGTCATCCGTCGTCACTTCCCGGAGCGTAGCGCTGTGGTAAAGCCCCGCGCATGATCGACAACGGCCAGAAGCTCCCCGACTTCACGCTCGAGAACCAGGACGGCGCGAGCCGCACGAACGCCAGCTACGCCGGCAAGTGGCTCGTCCTCTACATCTACCCGAAGGACGACACTCCGGGCTGCACGGTCCAGGGCAAGGCCTTCACCGCGACGAAGTCGGACTTCGACGGCGCGGGCGCGGTCGTGGTCGGGCTCAGCGCCGACGATGCGAAGTCGCACAAGGACTTCTGCACCAAGTTCTCCTTCACCATCGAGCTCCTCGCCGATCCCGGCGCGAAGCTCCTCGGCGCGCTCGGCGTCGGGCAGAGCGAGTACAAGGGCACGCAGTACTGGGACCGCACGACGTTCCTCGTCGACCCGGTCGGCGTCGTTCGCAAGGTCTACACGAAGGTCGATCCCAACGGCCACGAGCAGGCCGTTCTGAAGGACATCGCCGCGCTGAAGGGCTGAAATGACGAACGGGGCGGAAAGCGCAATGCGCTCCGCCCCGTAGTCGTTCTCGAGAGGTCTCTCAG
>JAYTZB010000772.1:0-2776 GCA_043742085.1 Polyangiaceae bacterium | reverse complement strand
GGCATCCCGGACAACGTGGCGGCGCTCGCGTTCCGTGAAGAGGAGGGGTCGTTCCTCGTCGGCGCGGTCGCGGGGCTCATGTCCAAGTCGCATCACGTCGGCTTCGTCGGCGGCATGACCGGGCCACTCATCCGCAAGTTCGAGGTCGGCTACGCGGAGGGCGTGAAGGCCTCGTGTCCGTCATGCGTCGTGCATGCCGCCTACGCAGGACCGACGCCGGACGCGTTTCGCGATCCCGCGAAAGGGAAGGCGCTGGCCAACGCGCAGATCGCCGCCGGCAGCGACGTCGTCTACCACGCGGCCGGAGCGACGGGTCACGGGGTGTTCGAAGCCGCGGCCGACGCGCATGCGCTCGCCATCGGCGTCGACGCCGATCAGTACGACGAGATGCCTGGCACCGTCGTCACCAGCATGATCAAGAGAGGAGACGTCGCCGTCTTCGACATCGTGAAGGCGACCATCGACGGGACCTTCCACGGCGGCATGAACGTGTTCGGCCTCGAGGAGGCAGGTGTGGACTACGTCCACGAAGGCCCACACGCGGCCCACATCCCCGACGCCGTGAAGGCGAAGGTCGAGTCGCTCCGCGCCGACGTCGTCGCGAAGCGCATCGTGGTCCCGAACCATTAGTTTTCCGGGCGATCGACGAGATTGCAAGCTAGCTTGCAATCTCCGAAATAGGCCGTCGTTTCGCTGCCGTGGAGTACCTCCACTCCCATCGGAGCGGGGCGGATGCCGTGGCATGCAAGGTACACGCATCGACCACTCATCTCGCGTGCCCGACCGAAACGACCTCCCGAGCTCAATCGTAGTGACGGTAATCTTTTCGTGGGGACATAGCTCTCTTGGAGGCCTCGCCATGGCACGTCGCGCATCGCTCTCTTCGACCTCTCTCTGTATCGCGGGTGTGCTCGTGGCCGTCGCTGCGGTCGCGTGCGGGAGCGCCGACGACTCCACGTTCGGCACGCCGAACGGCACCGGCGCGGGCGACCCCAACGGCACCTCGGGCGGTAACACGGCCTTCGGTGGGACGAGCGGAGCGGTCGCCGATCCGAACGGCACGAGCGGCGGGACGAGCGGCAACACCGGCGTCGGCGCCGTCAAGCCCGTGAGCGCCACCGACGCGTGCGCGAACTCGACCGCGGGCGTCGATGCTCCGCCGATCTATCTCGTCTTCATGGTCGACAAGTCCGGCAGCATGGGCGGCACGGCCTTGGGCGTGAAGTGGACGCCGGCCGTCGCCGCGCTCAAGGACTTCTTCAAGGATCCGTCGTCCGCGAACATCCACGCGTCGCTCGCGCTCTTCCGACAGAACAACGAGTGCAGCGTCGCCGCTTACGCGACTCCCGCGGTGGCGATGACGTCTCTCCCCGATACGGCCTCGTTCGCCGCCGTGCTCGACGCCAACTCCCCTGGCGGCGGCACACCGACGCTTCCCGCCGAGCAGGGCGCCGTCCAGTACGCCCAGAGCGTCGCCGCGACCTTGAAGCCTGGTGAGAAGGTCGCCATCGTCCTCGTGACCGACGGCGATCCCAACGACTGCAACTCGACGTCGACCAACGTCGCCGCCGCTGCAGCGACGGTCGCCGCCACCATCAAGACCTACGTCATCGGCGTCGGAACCGAGGTCGCGAAGCTCGATGAGATCGCGACCGGCGGCGGAACCGCTCCGCACATCCAGGTCAACACCACCAGCGCCGCCACCACGTCCGCCGACCTCCGTGCCGCGATCGGCAAGATCAAGGCGGCCCAGCTCTCGTGCGACTACACGCTACCCCCGCCTCCGGCCGGGAAATCGATCGACGTCAACGCGGTCAACGTGAACTACACGACCGGCGGCGCGGCGACGACGCTCGGGTACAGCGCCGACTGCAGCAACGCCGGCGGCTGGCACTACGACAGCACGACGACCCCGACGAAGATCATCATGTGCCCGACGATCTGCTCGACGCTCCAGAACGATACGTCCGGCGGCAAGGTGGACATCGTCTTCGGTTGCTCGACGGCCGTGACCGGCGGCGGCCCGCCCCCCAGCATGGGCCCCAAGTAACTCTTCACTCGCGCTCGTCGCGCTCGTCGCGCGGGACCCAGCCGTTCTTGCGCAGGAAGACCCGGATCTTCCCGAACCACTCCGTCGCTTCCATGTACGGGACGGAGTCGTCGGTGAGCGGCAAGCGCTCACCGCGTCCGATGACCACGATGCGTGCGACGTCGAGGTCGGGGCCGACCGTGGCGTCGATGAAGCGCATCGCAGGGATGGCGCTGCCGCCCTCCTGCACCTTCTGGATGGTCTGCGTGTCGAGCTCCACGTCGACCTCCTCGAGCGGGAAGCGCGAGGCCATCGACCGGCGCGCGGTCGTGACCCATAGCTCGCCCCGCTCGACGCGGAGCACCACGCCGTCGAGCCTGGGCGCGCGCCTCCACCACCAGATGGCGGCGAGCGCCGAGGCGATCATGCCGGCCACTGCGACGTTGGGCCCGGCGACCTGCGAGAGGACGATGACCACGATCATCGGCGCCGAGAAGACCTTGAACATCGCGACCACCGAGCTGCCACGGCGCGACGCATCGTTCGCGACATAGACGAGCTCCGACGGTGGTCCGGCGTCTTTGCGGGCTGGTTTCCCGGGCATCGAGCGTCTACCGTAGCCTCTCTTCGCGAGGAGGATCGGATGGCGTTCGTTCATGGTGGTCGTCTGGTCGCGCAGTCGCTCAAGCGTCACGGAACGACGCATCTCTTCACGCTGTGCGGAGGTCACATCCAGGCCATCTACGA
>JAYTZB010000771.1:0-8404 GCA_043742085.1 Polyangiaceae bacterium | reverse complement strand
GCGACATGGTTGATCTCCAGGCGCGCGGCGCCCAGCGTGTCCTGCGAGTTGCGCGGCTGTCCGGGGATGCGTGACTGATCGAAGCCGCCGGTCAGCGCGAGGCGCGCGGTGGTGTTAGGGCCGAAGCGGTGATCCCAGCGGAGATCGAGGCGATAGAACTCCGACGCGAAGAGCACGTTGTCGATGCCGGCCGTGGTCTGTCCGACGAGGTCGTACGCGCCGAACGTGAGCATCGTGAGCTTGTCGTCGGGCGTGACGTCGTAGGTCGCGCGCGCCTCGTAGTCGCGATAGTTGAGCGTCGTGTCCTTCGCGATCAGCGACAGGATCGCGCCCGTGTACGAGTAGCGACCGGCGACGAGCGCCGTGCCCTTGCCATCGGCAAAACCGGTCTCGACGAGCGCGCCGACGTCGAAGAGACGGATGTTGCCTTCGCCGTGCGTGTCGGTGCGCGGCGACGTGGTCTCGGCCGACACGATGCCGCCGGCGTAGCGTCCGAAGCGCGCCGGATAGCCGCCCGGGTAGAGATCGACCTGCTCGACCATGCCGGGATGGATGACCGACGGGCCCGCGCCGACGTGGAAGAGGTAAGGGACGCGAACGCCGTCGAGGAAGTAGCCGACGTTGCCTGGCGGCGCGCCGCGCACGTAGAAGAAGGGGAGGCCGGAGACGATCGGCGTCACGCCCGGTAGTGCGTCGAGCGCGCGAAACGGATCACCGAACGCGCCGGGCAGCTGGCGCACCTCGGCACGACCGAGCGACGTCGCGCCGGGCGCGGGGCGACGGCCGCGAACGTCGACCTCGTCGACGAGCACCCGAGGAGGCGGAGGCGGCCCTGCACCCGGCCCGGACGTCGCCCCGGACGCGACCGGCGGCGGTGTGACCGGCGGCGGCCCGGGCGCGATTGGCTTCGGCGCGTGGAAGAGGAGCTCCATCTTGATGCGCGCCGCGACCGGAGCGCCGTCGCGCGTCGCGGGCTCGAACTTCCACGTGCGCGCAGCGGCGACCGCGGCCGTGACGAACGGCTCCTCGCCGGAGGTCGGCTTCACGTCCCCGACCGAGCCGTCGCTGTCGACGAGCACGACGAGCACGACGACCGCCTCTCCGCTCGCGCCCGCGGGATAGTCCACGTCGGAGGTGCCGAGCTGCCGCGGCGGCATCACGGGGACGCCCGCCAGCTCACCAGGCTTTGCGGTCGGCGGGGCCGTCTGCGCGCTCGCGACGCGGTCGACGCCGAACGCGCCGAAGACGATGGCGATGCTCAGCACGCGCGAGGCGTAGGATCGGATGCGTTCGCGGTAACGCTCTTCACGTAACATCGAGGGTACTGCCATGCGTCAGATCTGGATTACGAAGGCCGGTCCACCCGAGGTGCTCGAGGTACGCGAGGCGCCCGATCCTGAAGCTGGGGAGGGAGAAGTTCGCATTCGGGTTCGCGCTGCGGGCATCAATTTCGCGGACCTGATGGCGCGCGTTGGCCTCTACCCCGACGCACCGAAGGTGCCGTGCGTCGTCGGTTACGAAGTGTCGGGCGTGGTCGACGCGATTGGAAGCAACGTGAGAAGTGTTGCGGTCGGCGATCGGGTGTTCGGCATGCCGAAGTTCGGCGGCTACACGGACACGCTCGTGGTGAAGGAGGGGCAGGCCTTCCAGATGCCCGCGCAGATGAGCTTCGAGGAGGCCGCGGCGCTGCCCGTCGTGTACCTGACCGCGCACCACATGATGCTGTTCACCGGGAATTTACGGCCTCGTTCGAAGGTGCTCATCCACTCCGCGGCGGGCGGCGTCGGGCTCGCGGCCATCCAGCTCGCGAAGACGCGCGACTGCGACATCTTCGGCATCGCGTCGAAGTCGAAGCTCTCGTTCCTCACCGCGCAAGGGTGCCAGCACCCGATCGACAACGACGCCGACTACGTCGCGGAGATCAAGAAGATCACCAACGGGCGCGGCGTCGATCTCGTGCTCGATCCCGTCGGCGGGAAGAGCTGGACCGAGGGCTACGAGCTGCTCGCGCCCGCGGGGCGGCTGGTTGCCTTTGGGCTCTCGGCGGCGGCGTCGGGAAAGAAACGCAGCCTCATCCATGCGCTCTCGCAGGTCGTGCAGGTCAAGAAGTGGAGCCCGATGAAGCTCATGGACGACAACAAGCAGGTCCAGGGCGTCAACATGGGGCACCTGTTCGGGGAGCTGGACATGCTCATCGAGCAGTTCGCCGCGCTCGTAACCATGTACGAGACCGGTCAGATCAAGCCGCACGTCGACCGCACGTTCAAGTTCTCGGAGGCGGCGGCCGCGCACCACTACCTCCACGATCGCAAGGCGAAGGGGAAGGTGCTCCTGGTCCCGGACGACGCCCCGTCCGCGTAGCACGCGCTCGCTAGCGCGATGACGCGTGCGGCCGCGCGGCGAAGAGCACGGCCAGCGCGGTCATGGCGATGCCGAACGAGACCACGCCCGGAACGAGGAGCGCGAAGGTCACGTGCATCGCCACGACGAGCGCGATGCCGGCGCGCGGACGCAGCGTGAGCACGAGCGGAATCGCGAGCTCGGAAGCGATGACGAGCACGGACAGCACAGTGGCGAGAGCAGGAGAGAGCCCGCTCGCGAGTTGAGCGCCGACGAGGTGACCGAGCGAGCGTCCGCTGCCGAAGCCGTGCACCAGCTTGTTGAGGGCGCTGAAGACGTAGACGATCACCAGCTGCGCACGGACGAGCCCGAGCGCGGGGTGCGCGCGCTCGCGGAAGCCGGGCGCGCTGACCTCGGGCGGCGCGAGCGTCAGGAAGAACGCGACGAGGAAGAGGAGTACGCCGTGGTTCGAGTACCGCTCGAGGACCGCCACGAAGAGCACCAGCGCGGCGACGCGGATCGCGGCAGCGACCACCTTTGCGTGTCCCGGGGCCGCGAGCAGCGCGAGACCGGCGCCGGCCCGCAGCGTCCACTCCACGGCGAGCACGCTGGCTGGATAGAGCGGCACGATGCCGAGGCTCCGCCAGGGATAGAAGCGCCCCGTGTGCACGTGCCACACGCCGGCGGCGATCTCCGAGACGACATCGACGACCAGCGCGACGCCGAACAGCCGCAGGAACCACGTGACCGCACGCGCATCGAAGCGGTCAACGGAGTACATGTACTGTGCATCCGTTGGCTGCGCTGGCGCCGGTTCTCGCCGGATCCAGGATGACGTTCGTTCCCCGTGACGGCTCGACGTACGTGAACGGAGCGCGCTCCGCTGCGTGCTCGCAGACGAACGCCACCACCTTGCGCAGCTCGCCTCGATCGACGAGGTTCGCCCCGCGCGGCAGCCATGCGCGCACGTCGACGACCTGACCGTCGCGATCGCGGAGCTCGTGATCGAGGCCCTCGACCGACTCGAACATGTGCCAACCAGGGAGGCCCTCCTGGAGGGCAGCGAGCAGGCAATAGAGGACGTTCAGGACGAGGAGCGCGCGGCAGAGCGATCTCACAGCGCGACGCCCTGCGCGGCGAGCCCGATCGCGACGCGCACGTCGCGGGCGCGTCGCTCCTCGTCGGGGAGCTCGTCGTCCAGCAGCAGCGAGCGGAGGATCGGTCGCACCTCCTGGAACGCGGCGACCAGCGCCTCCTCGGAGGCGCCCGTCGCGCGGAGCGCATCGAGGTCCTTCTCGAGGAAGAGCACCTTCTCGAGCGATGCCTCGAGATAGGCACGCACGAACACGGTCCACATCACGGTGCGATCCGCGCGCTGCTCGGACGGCAGCGCGAGGAGCGCCGCGCGCAGATCGAGGATGGCGCGCCATTGCCCGTCGATGAAGGCGGGCGTGGAGGCGCCGCCTCTCCAGAGCCGTTCGACGAGCGGTTTGTCGCCCGCGGCGCGCGCGGCGAGGGCCTCCTCGTCGAGGACGAACATGGCCCACTCTCCGGCGACCTGGTTCAGGTTCGACGCGCACTCGGGGACGATCTCTTGGTGCCAGATCGCGTCGAGCTCCTCTGGCCCGTAGCCGGACTGCGCCAGCGTGAACGCGATCCGCGGCATCGCCCAGCGGGTCTCGGTGTCGAGGAAGACATCGGACATCGCATCCCAGACCGGCTTGCGACGTTCGAGCGCGGCGGCGGTCAGCGGCTCGCGCTTCATGCGGGTGCCGGGGGGGCCGACCGGGTCGGCGACCGCGAGAGCCACCAGGCGAGGGCGATGAACGCGGCCTGGAAGGGGAGCCGGAGCCAGAGAAGGGCCACCGGGATGTGTCCTCCGTCGGGCTGGATGTCGTGGAGGGCCATGTTCACGTTGGCCGGGAACACCGCGATGTAGAGCGCGATGAGCCCGATGGCTGCCGCGCGGTGGAGACGCCGCGAGAAAAGCCCGATCCCCCCGGCAATCTCGAAGAAGCCGCTGACGAGGACGAGCAAGAGCGGCGCAGGCAGCCACGCCGGCACGATCTTCACGAACCCCGAGGGCCGGGCGAAATGGAGTATCCCGACCAGCACCATGGAAAGCCCGGCGATCACCCGAAAAGCGCGTTTGAGCTTGGTCTCCGGCGGCATGGGGCGGTCCTGACGGTCACGGGCTTGCGAAGGGGGTCATTCGGGGTTAAAACCGACGAGTCACGAAGAGTCTGCGTTACGAGACGATACTCTCTCAGGATCGGCCTTGAGGTTTCGGCTTCGACACGGTGACGACGCGTGCGGCGGGGGTCTCCCCCGGACCTCGGCTTCGAACGCCCCGAACGCGACTCTAAGGGGGGCCCGGTCTTCATCTCTGTGCGAGTCGCCTCAACAAGTCGAGAAAATCCATGGGCAATCGTCTGTATGTCGGCAATCTCTCGTTCGACTCCACCACTGAGACCCTGCGCGCTGCATTCGCGGCGTTCGGCGAGGTCACCGACGCGCACGTCGTGACGGACCGCACCACCGGTCAGTCGCGCGGCTTCGGCTTCGTGACCATGGGTACCGCCGGCGACGCGGCCAAGGCGATTGCCGAGATGAACGGAGCGCTGGTCGACGGCCGCGCGCTTCGCGTCAACGAGGCCGAAGAGCGCCCGAACCGCGGTGGCGGTGGTGGCGGCGGCGGCTTCGGCGGCGGCGGCGGCGGCGGTGGTTACGGCGGCGGCGGCGGCGGTGGCGGTCGTGGCGGTGGCGGCGGCCGTGGTGGTCGTGGCGGCGGCGGCGGCGGTGGTGGCGGTCGCTGGTAAGCCCGGCGCACTCGCATTGACGGCTCGCCAGCGAGTCGTCCGCGCGATGTGAGACGAAAGAAGCGCGAGGTGGTCACACCTCGCGCTTTCTTTCTTTTGTCACGCCTGTCGGGCTCGTCAGGCTCGTCACGCGCGCTCGGCAGCGCGAGGGGTCAGGCGATCTTGTTGTCGGTGTCCTTGACCTCGGCGATCGCCGCGTCGAGCGCGAGCGCCGCCTCGGCTTCGGTGCCGGGCGCCGCCGTGATCTCGGTGCGATAGGCCGAGAAGGCCTCGTTGAGCCTGCGGATGCATTCGCTCATCGCATTGATTCGCGCCGTCACCTGGGGTGCGCCGACCACCTTCGACTCGGCGAGCTTGTTCGCCGCTTCGAGCCGCGGCTCGATCTGCGAGGCGGCCTTCGCGAGCGGAGCGGGGATGGCATCGGGTGCCTCCGTCCAGCGCGCGATTCGAACGGTGGCATCCATGGCGGTCATCAATGATTCGAGCGCCGAGCGAAAAGCGGCGACGCGAGGGTCCTGCATAGTGCGCGCGACCCTAGCAGCCGTGCGCGCGGCCGTAATCCAAAATGACGGGGGCGGGCAGGGCCGCCGACCGTCCGGGGCCTACCCCCTGCGACGCAGATCCGCCGGGGTCAGTGTGTCGAGGTCGGCGGGGAGGTCGGCCTTGGGCACGAGGATCCCCGACGCGTAGCGCCATGCGTTTCCCTCGCGCACGAACCGCGAGAGCTCGACGAACGAGCCGTCGACGCCCTTCTCGAAGATGCGTGCATGGAACATGACCTCGCCCGATCCGTCGCCGTCCGCATACGCCTCGTGGAGTATGCGGAGGCCCATGAAGCGCTGGCGGTCGCGCGCCTGCGAGAGCTCGCGGAGCAGCGCCTCACGAGGGAGCGCCAGGTCCTCGTGCTGTGGGGCCAGCGTCCGCACGAGGTACGCTCCGAGACCGAGGGCGAACGCCGCATAACGCGACCGCATGAGGAGCGCGGGCGTCTCGGCCTCGCGGTCGCCGCGATGGAAGGGCGCACAGCACGCGAGGTAGCGCGTGCTGGAAAAACAGGGACAGTCGCGGGGCTGTCGAGGGGAGGCAGCCTTGGCCATCGCGCGGGATCAGGGCTTCTTTCGCTTCGGCGGAGCGCCGCCGCCGCCACCGCCGCCACCACCGTGCCGTGAAGGCGGCGGGCCGCCGGGTCGCGGTCCGGAGCCGCCGGGTCGGGGTCCGCCACTGCCGGGTCGGGGTCCGCCACCGCCGGCATACGGGCGAGGTCCGCCCGACGACGGACGCGGTCCGTCGTACGGCGGGCGTGAGCGATCGAACGGCGGACGCGGTCCGTCGTGCGGCGGGCGCCCGCGATCATTTTGCGGGCGGTCGTAGGACGGTCGCGGTCCGTCGTTCGGGGGCCGCGCGCGATCGTGCTGGGGTCGCGGCCCGTCGTTCGGGGGACGGCCGCGGTCGTACTGCGGGCGGTCGTGCTGCGGACGGGGTCCGTCGTGCGGGCGTCCGCGATCGTTCTGCGGCCGCGGGCCGTCGGCCTGCGGGCGCGCGCGATCGTCGTTCTGCGGACGCGCGCGGTCATACGACGGACGAGGCCCGTCGTTCTGCGGACGCGCGCGGTCGTACTGCGGGCGATCATTCTGGGGACGCGGCCCGTCATGCGGGGGACGCGAGCGGTCGTACGAGCGCGGACCGTCGTGCGACGGACGCTGCGCGTCCTGCGGCGGCCGTCGGTCGTCGGAGCGCGCGCCGGCCGCGGGCGGCGGACGACGCGAGTACCGCTCCGGCTGCGACGGGCGCGGACGGCGATCGTTGTATGCCGACCGCGACGGACGCTCGCCGAGGCCGGCGCTCTTGTCGGCCTTGTCGGCCTTGTCGGCCTTGTCGGCCTTGTCGGCCTTGTCGGCCTTGTCGGCCTTGTCGGTCTTGTCGCTCCGCTCCGGCGCGGGCTTGGCCTTCGACGGCCGCTCGGCCGGGACGTGCGCCTTCGCAATGGGCTCGGCGTCGACGTCACGCGCGCTGCGCGACGGACGATCGACCTCGAGGGTGCGCTTCGACGTGCGCTCCGGCTCCGCCGCACGTGCCGCGTTCTTCGACGGGCGGTCGGCCGGCGCTTCGAGCGCACGCGCCGACGACTTCGCGGCCTTCGCGCTGACATCCTTCGCGCTGATGTCCTTCGCGCTGATGTCCTTCGCGCTGACATCGTTCGCGCTGACATCCTTCGCGCTGACGTCCTTCACGCTCTTGACCGACGCGCGGTCGGCCGGTGCTTCGAGCGTGCGTGCCGACGACTTCGCGGCCTTGATGTCCTTGACGCTGACGTCCTTGACGCTCTTCGTGGACGCGCGATCGGCGGGCAGCTTCGCCGCAGACACGCGCTCGGCAGGCAGCTCGCGCTCGGAGGCCTTCGGCTTCGCGTGGGCGTGCGCCGGCGCGCGGTCGTCGCCGTCGTTCCCGCCGCCGTCGTGCTCGCCCTCGCTGGCGGGTCGGATCTTCACCTTCGGATCGCGCGGATCAGGCTCTCGCGACGCGCGTTCGAACGTCGGCGCCGCGGAGGCCGCGACGTCCACCGTCGAAAACGTGCGCGCTACACGGATCGCGCCGACGTCCGTGCCGCGGATCCCACCGCGACGGCAGACCATCGCGAGCAGTCGGCGCGCATCGGCGCCGTGGATCTGTCCCCAAGAGACGCGGAACGACACCCAGTCACCGGCGTCGACTGCGGGATCGCGCGGCGAGCGCGCGGGCCCCGGCTCACGCGACGGCTGCTCGCGCGAGAACGCCTCGCGAGGCGCGTGCGCGTGCTCGCGCTCGCGCGACTCTCGCGGCGCCTGCTCGCGCTCCGGACGAAGCCCGCGGGGCTCGCCGAAGGTACGGTGCTCGGCGAAGGGCCGGCCCTCGCTGCGCGGCGCGGGCGCGCCGGGCGCGCCGGTCTGCTCCCACGCGCGCTTCTTCTGTCCGGGCAGCATCACGGGCGTGATGCGTCGCGCCTCGGGCCCGCTCGCGCGTGTCCGCGCGATCATGCGGGCGAGCGCACGCGTGCCCTCGCCGCCTTCGACGATCCGCTTCGCGAGCGCCCACGATCGGTCATCGGCCTCGATGGGGCCGCCGACGCGCGCGTCCTCCGCGATCGGCTCGTCCGCCGGATCCTCCGGCGGCGCGACGGCGGTGAGCGCATCGAAGAGACGCTGCTCGCGGGTGGACTCGATGGTGTCGGCGGTGGGCACGGGGTCCATGCGCCAGCGCACGCCCGC
>JAYTZB010000770.1:0-5354 GCA_043742085.1 Polyangiaceae bacterium | reverse complement strand
TAGGCGCCGGCGGTGGCAGTGTCACACGGCTTGGACATCCCTTCGCCGTAGGCCTTCCAGGTCTTGCCGGCGGTATCGAGCTGATCGCCGAGGTGCGCGGACGCCTGGTTGCAGCCGCAGCCGCTGGGGAACGCGAGCGTGTTGCAGAGCGAGCACGCCGAGCCGACGGGAGCGCAGTCACACCCGACCGCGTGATCGCTGCCCGACGTGAGCGCGAGATAGTTGGGGAGGCTGGGGTGCGAGGTGCCGTGGTAGTCGGCGCCCGTTGCCGCGGTGGTCTTCAGTCCCTTCAAGAAGGGCGTGTTCGTCGCTCCATCGAGAGAGGCCTTCGACGTGTTCTCCATCATGATCACGAACACGTGAGTGAAGAGCGGAACGCCCGACGCCGAGCGACACACCGGGAGACCGTTCGCCGAGCCGCACGTGGAGCCAGCCGGACACGTGCCACAGCCCGTCGCGGGACCGTCGGTCGACGTCGCGCCGTCGGTGGTGGAGCCGCCCGAGCTGCCGCCGCTCGACCCCGCCGCTCCGTCCGCCGTGGTCGACCCGGGACCCGTCCCCATCGGGTCGCTGCCGGAGTCCCCGAGCGTGACGGCATCGTCCGACGCGCACGCCGCCTGGGCGACCACGAGGCATGCCAGGCATGACACGAGGACAAGAAAAGGCGCGAGCTTTGCGGTCAGGCGTCCGGTGAAACGAGTCGTGGGGTGCATCGTGAGTCCTCTCGGAGGAACGGCTTAGCGACGAACCGCGTCAGCCGCTAGATGTACCGGTGGTCTCGGGGTCGGTCAGTCGCCGAGCGCGGTCTCGAAGGAGCGCCATGCCGAACTGAGGTCGTCCTCTTCGCGCGGGCCGTTCACCACGATCTGCGCGGATTTCGCGCGGAGGGTCGCGCGGCACCAGTCCCAGACCTCGGCGGCAGTCGCAGCGCGGGTCAGCTCGATCTCCTCGTCGAGCGACGGCTCGTTGGTCGCCAGCGCGAGCCCCTCGGCCTGAGCGGCGGAAGCGGGCGTGCCGAGCATCGCCTCGAGCATGAAGCAGTAGCTCTCCTTCGCAGCGTGCAGCTCCTCGGGCGACGGACCCCGGTCGCGCAGGTCCCGGAGCGTCCTCGACACCGCCTCGACGAGCTGCGGGAGCTTCTCCTTCTTCACGTCGGAGTGGACGGTGAGCTTTCCCGCGTCGGCGTAGAGCGTGATGTCGGCGTCGCCGGCGTAGGCGATGCCCGTGCGGCTGCGCAGGACGTCGTGCAGGCGTCCCGCGCCATTGCTGCCCAGCACGAACATGGTGAGCGCGCCGGCGATCCCGACCGGTCCATATCCGGCACACGGAAACATCATCCGCATTCCGCAGCGCGTCGCAAAGCGGTTCTCGACGAGATGCAGCGCGGCGGCCTTCGAGCCGGGTGTGGTCCGCGACCGCTCCGGAGCGCCGGGCGGCAGGCTACCGAACAGCGCCTCGATGTCCTTCATGATCGCGTCGAGCTCGAACGCGCCGGCGATCGCGAGCACCATGCCGCCCGCCCGATAGTGACGCGCGAGGTACTGCTTGACGTCGTCGAGCGTGATGCCGAGGACGGTCAGCGGCTCGCCGATCACCGGGATGCCGAGCATGTTGTACGGCCACAGCTTGCTCTCGCCGAGCTCCTCCATCGCCCAGATCGTGCCGTCGCTCTCGTCGTAGACGTGCGCCATCTCCTCGAGGACGATGCGACGCTCCACCTCGAGCCCATTGAAGGTCGGCGTGAGGAGCACCTCGGCGATCAGGCGCAGCGCAGCGCGCACGTGCCGCGCCGAGACGTCGATCTCGAGCGTCGTCGACTCCTTCGTGGTGTGTGCATTCATGGTCGCGCCCATCGACGCGACGTGCGCGCGAAGAGCGCTCTCGTGGGGATGCCGCTCGGTGCTGCGAAAGAGGAGGTGCTCGACGAAGTGACTGATGCCGGCCTTCTCGCGCGGGTCGTCGCGGCTGCCGGCGCCGACGATGAGCCGGATCGACACGTGACGCACGGCAGGCATCTCGATGGCGCAGATCCGCAGGCCGTTCGAGAGCGAAGCCTGCTTCACTGCCCGACAGCTTACCTCCGGCGGCGCGCCGCGTCGAAAGCCCGCTACGTCGCGACGAAGACCGGCGCCGTCGCGTTCTTGCCCGCCGCGCGCCGGAAGCCGGCGTCGCGGATGCTGCCGGACCGCGCGAGGAAGGAGGCGACGTCGGTGGAGCCGGCCCCCGCAATGCCGAGCGCCGTGAGGTGCTCGCCGACCTGATGAGCGGTGGCGCCCCGCGAGCCGCGCTCGCTGACGAAGGCGAGCGCCGCGGCGAGGATCTCCGAGCTCGGCAACGCCTCCTCGGGCTCCGGTGCCATCTCGGCTCTGGATGCGGGCGTGCGCTCGTCCGGAGCACGCTTCGAGGCGCTCGCCTGCTTCGCACTCGCACTCGCGCGCGCGGCGCGCGTCACGCGGACTGCCGGGACCACCGATTTTGGCCCTTCGCCACGGGAAGCGCATTCGTCGACGAGGTCGTCGAGCGGCATGGCGGTGAACATGCCGACGAGCTGGGCGGCGAAGTCCTCCGCGAGGCGCGCGATCTTCTGCTGGATCATCGACGCGCAGATAACTCGCGGCGCCTCCCCGAAGCAAGCGCGGTTGCCGCATCACGAGCCGCAAAGGCAACCTCGAGGTTGCGTACGCCGCGCGAGCGTCTGCCGGAGCGCGTCGCGGGCGGCCCGGCCCATGCAACGCTTTCGCAACCTGTAGCATCGGACACCGCAGCCCTCGCCGCCGGGGGGCGACGCGACCATCTGGAGCAACTGACCCCTCGATGACTCTAGACTCGTTGGCCTCGTTGGCGTCGTCCGCAAGGATCGGCTTGGCGGCCGCGCTCATCACGGTGGCCCCGACCGCCTGCGGCGAGCCCAAGAAGGCGCCGCCGCCGCCGCCCGCCACCGTCCTCGTCACGCCCGTGGTCAGGCAGGACGTGCCGATCTTCATCGAGGCCGTGGGGACCCTCGACGGTTACGTCAACGCCGACATCCGCGCGCGCGTGAAGGGCTACCTCCGCTCGCAGGACTACAAGGACGGCTCCACCGTCAAGGAGGGCCAGCTCCTCTTCACCATCGAGCAGGCCGAGTACACCACCGCCGTCTCCGCCGCGCGCGCTGCGGTCGCGCGCGCCTCCGCCGCACGGACGAACGCGCACGCCGCGCTCGAGCGCAATCAGGACCTCGCGCCCAAGGGCGTGGTCTCGAAACAGGAGCTCGACAACGCCGTCGCCGCCGACGCCGACGCCGCCGGCCAGGTCGCCGCCGCGCAGGCCGCGCTCCAGCAGGCGGAGCTGAACCTCTCGTACACGCGGATCGCGGCACCGAACGGCGGCGTCGCGGGCCTCGCGCTGGTCCGCGTCGGCAACCTCGTGGGCCAGGATGGGCCGACGCTGCTCACCACGGTCTCGCAGGTCGATCCCATTCGCGTGAACTTCCCGATGAGCGAGATCGACTACGTGCGCTTCCCCGATCGCCTGAAGCGACTCGACGGGCGCGATCTCGCGTGGGCGAAGAAGCAGTTCCCGAAGCTCGACGCACACGACGTCGCCGAGGGCTTCGATTCCGGCATCGAGCTGGTGCTCGCCGACGGCAGTCTCTTTCCGCATCGCGGGCTCATCGTCACCGCGAATCGCCAGGTCGACGCCAGCACCGGCACCATCCAGCTGCAGGCGCTCTTTCCCAACGGCGAAGGCGTTCTCCGTCCCGGGCAATACGGGCGCGTCCGCATGAGGCGCGAGAACGAGGGCAAGGCGGCGCTCGTCGTGCCGGAGAAGGCGCTCATCTCGGTGCAGGGCACCTATTCGCTCGGCGTGGTCGGCCCCGACAACAAGGTATCGCTGCGACGCGTCGAGCTCGGACCCACGGTGCGCGGCTACCGCATCGTCATCAAGGGCGTCGAGGAGGGCGACCGCGTCGTCGTCGAGGGCCAGCAGAAGATCGCCGACGGTGCGACCGTTGCTCCGCAGCCTGCCCCGCCCTCGTCGATGGCGTCGGCAGGCACGGCGCCGCCTGCCGGCTCGGCCTCCACGCGCGGCCGTGAGCCTTGAGCCATGTCGGAATTCTTCATCCGACGGCCCATCGTGGCCATTGTCATTGCTATTCTCACGGTGCTCATCGGCGCCGTTTCCCTGCTGGGATTGCCAATCTCGCAATTCCCGCAAATCCTACCTCCGCAGGTCAATCTCACCACCTCGTATACGGGCGCCGACGCGCTGACCATCGAGCAGGCGGTGGCCACGCCCATCGAACAGCAGATGAACGGCGTCGACCGGATGCTGTACGTCCAGTCGACCAATGCCAACGACGGCTCGATGACGCAGGTGGTGACGTTCGACGTCGGCACCGACGGCGACGTCGACAACGTCCTCGTCAACAACCGCTTCTCGCAGGCGCAGCCGTTCCTCCCGCAGGACGTCAAGAACATCGGCGTCACCATCAAGAAGTCGCTCGCCTTCCCCTTGATGGCGATCTCGCTCTACTCGCCGGACGGTCGCTACGACCCGACGTTCCTCGCCAACTACTCGCTCATCAACATCAACGACGCCATCCTCCGCGTGAAGGGCGTCGGCGACATCCGCAACCTCGGGTCCTCCGAGTACTCGATGCGCATCTGGCTCGATCCCGACGTGCTCGCGCGCCTGAGCATGACGGTCACCGACATCCAGAGCGCCATCCGCGCGCAGAACACCGTGAACCCGGCCGGTCAGGTGGGCGCCGAGCCCGCGCCGCCCGGCCAGCAGCTCACGTACACGGTCCGCGCGCAGGGCCGCCTCGTCGAGGCCGAGGACTTCGGCAACGTCATCCTCCGCGAGAACCCCGACGGCTCGAGCGTGCGCCTCAAGGACGTCGCGAAGATCGAGCTCGGCGCGCTCACCTACCAGCAGTACGGCACGTTCAATGGCAAGCCCGCCGCGGTCATCGCCGCGTTCCAGACGCCGGGCTCCAACGCGCTCGACGTCGCGCAGGGCATCCGCGACACGATGGACCAGCTGGCGAAGAAGTTCCCGCCAGGCATCGAGTACAAGGTCTCGCTGGACACCACCGCCCCGGTAAAAGCGGGCATTCGTGAGATCGTGGAGACGCTGCTCGAGGCCATCGCGCTGGTCGTGCTCGTGGTCTTCGTGTTCCTCCAGAGCTGGCGCGCGACGCTCATCCCGCTGCTCACGGTGCCGGTGTCGCTCGTCGGAGCCTTCGCGATCTTCCCGCTGCTCGGCTTCTCGGTGAACACGCTGTCGCTCTTCGGGCTCGTGCTCGCCATCGGTCTCGTCGTCGACGATGCCATCGTCGTCGTGGAGGCAGTCGAGCACCACATCGAGCA
>JAYTZB010000769.1:0-8060 GCA_043742085.1 Polyangiaceae bacterium | reverse complement strand
AGTAGTACCACATCGATCCGGAATCCACGGCGTGCGCGGCGGAGTCGACGCATGACGCCTTGTACTTCGACGTGAACGACTCGAGCCCCGAGAAGCTGACGTTGCGCGGCAACGTCGATTTCACGCTCGATGCGCGCGGTTCGAAACGACGTATGATCGGCCCGCATGGGGGCTGTGTTCTTGCGTGATCTCACGTGGCTCGAGGCCGAGAAGGTCCTCGGTCCCGACGCTGTGGTGGTGCTGCCGCTCGGCGCGGCGGCCAAGGAGCATGGCCCGCATCTCCGTCTCGATAACGACGAGCGTCTCGCCGAGGGCTATGCGCGGCTCCTCTCGAATGCCGACAAGGTCGGCGACATCGTCATCGCGCCGACGCTCACGTACCACTTCTATCCCGCGTTCGCGGAGTACCCCGGCTCGACGTCGCTGCGCCTGGAGACTGCGCGCGATCTCACCGTCGACGTCGTGCGCTCGCTCGCGAAGCACGGACCACGTCGATTCTACGTGCTGAATACAGGCGTTTCGACGGTCCGCGCGCTCCGGCCGGCCGCCGCGCAGCTCGCGGATGAAGGCGTCGTCCTCCGCTACACCGACGTCCTTGCGGTGCTCGGTCCGATCGAGAGCGAGCTCGCGGAGCAAGCCGGCGGCACGCATGCCGACGAGATCGAGACCTCGATCATGCTCGTGCTCGCGCCGGATCGCGTCGACATGACGAAGGCCGTGAAGGACTACGACGACCGCACGGCGGACCGGCGCGGCGGGCTCACGCGCAACCCTGACGGGCCCGGCACATACTCGCCGACCGGCACGTTTGGCGACCCCACGCTGGCCAGCCGCGAGAAGGGCCGCTTGGTCGTCGAGGCGCTCCTCAGCGCAGTGATCGCCGAGATCGGCGACCTGCGGCAAGCGCCGCTCCCGGCTGCTCCCTCTCCTTAGAAAGGTGAGAGCAAGCAGAGGTCAGAGGACGGTGACCTTGACGCCGAGGTGCTCGGCTTCGCGCACCACCGTCGAGATGCCCTCGGCGATCGAGGCATGCACCAGCTCGTCGGCCGCGCCGATCCACGCCAGGGCTTCGCGACGCGGCGTGTTGCCGAGAAAGCGCACGTCGATCTGCCATTCACGCGCGAGCTTCTCGAGACGCGCGCGCTCGGGGCCATCGCCGATCACCACGAGGACCGGGTGACCGACGCGCTGCCCCGCGACGTAATCGATGACGCGATCGACGCGCTTGCTGCGCACCAGGCGCCCGGCGCAGACGAAGAGCGGCCTCTTGCCGACGGCGTTCCTTCGCGCGCGGACCTCCTCCTGGACGTCGATCATGGCGAGGGGGCTCGGCGCGATCACCGCCATCGCGCGCAGCGCGGCGGCGTCGGCGCCGTCGAGCGACGAGACGAGCTTCTCGAGCAGCGGTTCGGACACGAACCTCCACGTCGTCGCGCGCCGCAAGAGACGTCGCACGACCGCGTGGCGCACGCGCTGCGGTGAAGCAGCGAGGAGACGGATGTCGCCGCCGTGCGAGACGACCTCGAGCGGCACGCCGTCGAGCCCGGAAGTCGTCACGACCGGAAATCCCGAGGGCACGCTCCAGTGGGCGATGATCCGGGTGGGACGAGCGTTGCGGACCTGCCTCGCCGCACGCACCATCCAGGCGGCGCTCTCGAGAGCGCGCCACGGCTTCTCCCGCAGCCGGAACGCCGCCCCGGGCCAGCCGAACGCGCCGCCGGCCTGCGGAGTCACGACCGTGACGCGGTGCCCCGCCGCCTCCAGCTCGACCACCTCGGCCTTCACGAAATGGCCCGCGGGGTCTCCGTCGTAGGACGGATAACTGGTGGTCACGACGCAGACGGAATCGGTCGACAAGGGCCCCGGCGACTTAGCGCAAATACCGCCGTAGGCGCCATCGGAACCAACCGGCCGCCGTGCTAATCCTACCGGCGCATGGATACCCGCCGCATCGAGGGACGGATCTTCTACGTCACCGAGGACACGGCTCTGCTCGAGAAGCAGCTCGCCGGTGAGGACCTCGCATTCGATCCCGAGCGCGCGCTCGTCTGCAACATCTCCACCGACGAGCTCACGCCGGGATGGGTTTGTTACTATTACGACGAGACCCTCGCTCGCTACTGCTTGGTCGGCCTCCGCGGCGGCAAGATCGGCAAGGACGCGATCAAGGCCGGCGGCTTCGGCGTCATCGTCAGCGGCATCTCGAAGGGCTGCGGGTCGAGCCGCGAGACCGCGCCGTACAGCGAGCTCAAGGCGGGCGTGCAGCTCGTCATCGCGAAGAGCATCGAGAAGATCTACAAGCAGAACGCGCAGAACATCGGCCTGCTGACCTCCACGGACTTCGGGCTCATCGCGCGCGTCGAGGCCGGCGAGGCCATCCCGGTGTCGGAGTTCACGAAGGGCCTCGACGCCATCAGCGCGTCGATCGTCGAGCACGGCGGCCTCTTCGCGTACAACCGCGCGCGTCTCGCCGGCGAGGTCACGCCCCCCACCATCACCACGCCTGCGCGTCCCATGACGCTCTGCGAGAAGATCCTCGCCGCGCACGTGATCACCGACGCGAAGACCGGCCACACGGGCGTCACTGCGGTCAAGCCCGGCGACGCGTTCTTCGCGCGCACCGACGTCCGCTTCTCGCACGAGTACGTCACGCCGATGGCCGAGTCACTCTTCGTCGCCGAGATGGGCAAGGACGCGCGCGTCACCGATCCCGCTTCGGTATGGGCATTTCGTGACCACCTCACGTTCTTGAATCTCGTCATGCCGAAGGCCCATCGCGACATGGGGCTCAAGGAGACCGCCGAGAAGCTCGCCACCGTGCAGGAGGACTTCACGAAGCGCCAGGGCGTGAAGCTCTATGGAGAGGTCCATCGTGACGGGAAGCTCGTCGGCTCCGAGGCCATTTGCCACAACAAGGTGATCGAGGAGATTGCGCTTCCCGGTCAGCTCGTCGCCGGCACCGACTCGCACACGTGCATGGCCGGCGCGCTCGGCTGCTTCGCGTTCGGCGTCGGCTCCACCGACATGGCGAACGCCTGGTACACGAAGGACGTCCGCGTCACCGTTCCCGAGACCGCGCGCTTCGTCCTCCGGAACAAGCCGCGGGCCGGCGTCTGCGCGAAGGACGTGATGCTCCACATCCTGAGCTCGGAGTTCTTCAAGAGCGGGAAGGGGATCGGCAAGGTCCTCGAGTTCGCGGGCGACGGCATCACGCACATGGCGCTCGACGAGCGCGCGACGCTCACCAACATGGCGGTCGAGGCCGGCGGCTTCACCGGCATCATCGAGGCCGACGAGGTGATCGTCGACTACCTCGTCACGCAGCGCGGGCTGAAGGCCGAGGAGGTGCGTGCGCGGATCGTGAAGGCCGATCCCGGCGCCGAGTACCTCGCGACATTCGAGATCGATCTCGCGACGGTCGAACCGATGGTGGCGACACCCGGCGATCCGCGGAACGGGATCCCGCTCAAGGATCTCGCGGGCGCTTCCGGCGGCAAGGACGTGAAGATCGACATCGCGTACGGCGGCTCGTGCACCGGCGGCAAGAAGGCCGACATGGACATGTACGCGTCCGTCCTCGCCGACGCCGTGAAGAAGGGGAAGAAGGTCGCCGACGGCGTCCACCTCTACATCCAGTTCGGCTCGCAGGACATCCGTCGCTACGCCGAGTCGAAGGGCTACCTCGAGGTGTTCGCGGCCGCAGGAGCCGAGCTCGTCGACCCGTCGTGCGGCGCCTGCATCAAGGCCGGACCCGGCGTGAGCGACTCGCCCGACCAGGTCACGGTGAGCGCGATCAACCGTAATTTCCCGGGTCGCAGCGGTCCGGGCAAGGTGTATCTCGCGAGCCCGCTCGTGATTGCGGCGAGCGCCATCGCTGGACATATCGCGGGTCCCGAAGCGGTGTAGTAGAGGAGCCATCATGAAGACCATCCAGCCCAACGCTCGTGTCGTGCTCGAATACACGCTCAAGGACGACAAGGGCGAGGTGCTCGACTCGAGCGACGCCGAGGACGGCGAGCCCATCACGTACGTGCACGGCTACGGCATGCTCGTGCCGGGCCTCGAAGCCGCACTGGTCGGGCTCGAGGTCGGCCATGCCAAGGACGTCACGGTCAGCCCCGAAGAGGGCTTCGGCGAGCGCGACGACGAGCTCGTCCTCGAGATCGACCGCACGGATTTCCCGGAGCCGAAGAGCGTCAAGGTCGGCGACGAGGTGGTCGCCGAATCCCCCGACGGCGACGAGGTCCCGATGCGCGTGGTCGAGGTGAAGGACGAGACGGTCATCGTCGACGCCAACCATCCGCTCGCCGGCGTCACGCTCCGCTACGCGGTGAAGGTGAAGGAGATCGCAGCGGCCTCCGAGGAGGAGATCGCCGAGGCGGCGGCAGGTTTCGAGGAGGCCGGATACGGCGGCTGCGACGATCCCACGCACGACCACTCCCACGATGGGCACGGCCACGACCACGCCCATCCCCACGAGCATGGTGGATCTTCCGGAAAAACCGGCGATCTGGTGCAGCTGACCTCCAAGAAGCCCTCCTAACGACCCCTTGCGGCGCGTCGTCCTCGAGGCTAAACGGAGGCGATGACGCAGAAGACCAATCCGTGGACGTTCGACGTCCGCGTCCGCGAGCGCAACCTCAAGGCCGGTACCGTCACCGAGAAGGACGTCGACAAGTACATCGGCGGCCTCCCGGATCTCGCGGATCAGTCGGAGCCGTTCGGGACGTCGCAGCCGGCGCTGGCTCAGCCCGCGGTCGTTGCCGCGATCGAGTCGAGCTCGAACGAGGCGGACCTCGGCGCCGATGACGAAGAGGACGACGAGGACGAGGCCACGAACGAGCCCGCGGACACCGCTAGCCGTCCCGAGTGACTGACGCCATGAGCGATCACGAGACGCTGCCGCAGATCGACTTCGCGACGTTCGTCCTGTCGCTCAGCCACTCGGCGCTCATGCACCTCGGAGAGGCGCCGGATCCCGACAGCAACGAGACGCACGTCGATCTCGGGCTGGCCAAGCAGAACATCGACATCCTCGGTCTCCTCGAGGAGAAGACGAAGGGCAACCTCACGGGTGACGAGGAGCGTCTCGTCGCCCAGGTCCTCTTCGATCTGCGCATGCGCTTCGTCGAGAAGTCGAAGACGGCGGCGGCGGGGGCTTCGAAGCAATAAACGGTACCGCTCGCGCGTCGATCCGCTGAGGAACCATGCAGTTGAGCCGCACGCGCCTTGTTTCCGGTGCTCTTTCTGGTGTTCTGGCCGGTGTTCTGGGGGTGTTTCTCGTGGTCGGTGGGGGCGTCGGTGTGGGCGCCTGCAAGACCAAGTCACGGTCTGCGCCAACCGCCGAGGCCGCGGAGCCCGCGGCGAGCACGGGCACCATTGCGCCCATCGCCACCACCACCGTGGCCACGCCCACGCCTGCGCCGCCCGCCGAGCTCAAGATGGCCCCGCTCAGCTTTGCGCCCATCGCGAAGCGCGCCGATCCCAGCGTGGTGACCATCTACACGAGCGGAGAAGAGGAGGGCCGGAGCGTCTTCGGCCGCCGTCGGAGCCATACGCAGAAGGGCCTCGGCACCGGGTTCATCGTCGACAAGGAAGGCACCATCATCACGAACAACCACGTGATCGAGGGCGCCGACGAGATCACCGTCCTCCTCTCCGACGAGCATCGTTACAACGCGAAGGTCACCGGCCGCGATCCGCGGACCGACATCGCCGTCGTGAAGATCGACGGCGCCAAGGACCTCACCGCCATCCCGCTCGGGGACTCGGACGCGCTCGAGGTCGGGGACTGGGTGGTCGCGATCGGCAATCCGTTCGGTCTGTCGCACACGGTCAGCGCCGGCATCGTCAGCGCCAAGGGCCGCGGCGGCAACGACGTGCGCCTCGACTCGAGCGGCTACTACAATTTTCTCCAGACCGACGCCTCGATCAATCCCGGCAACTCCGGCGGACCCCTCCTCAACTTGAAGGGCGAGGTCGTCGGCATGAACACGGCGATCCGCGGCGACGGCGCGCAGGGCATCGGCTTCGCCATCCCGATCAACATGGTCAAGCAGCTCATGCCCACGCTGATCAGGGACGGAAAGTTCACCCGTAGCGCGCTCGGCGTCGTCATCCGCGACGCCCGCGATCTGTCGCCCGAGGAGCACAAGCAGCTCAAGATCGCCGGGGAAAAAGGGGCCGTCATCCAGCAGATCGAGCCCGGCGGACCCGCCGAAAAAGCGAAGATCGAGGTCGGGGACGTGATCGTCGGCTTCGAGGGTCAGACCATCGATCGCGGCAGCCTCCTTCAGTGGCTCGCGAGCACGTCGGGGGTCGGCAAGACCGTGAACGTGCGCGTGCTCCGCGCCGGAAAGCCCGTCGAGCTGAAGGTCACGCTGGGCGAGCTGAAGGAGCCGAAGGCCCGCGCGCCGCAGCTTCGTCCGCACCTTCCGCCGAGCAGCAACGGCGACGAGGACGACGCGCGCTGAGCCCTCAGATCTTCGTGCGTGCCACGAGGACGGAGCGCTCGCAGTGGTTCACGACCTTGGCCGCGGTCGTGCCGAGGATGCGATCCATCCCGGAATAACCGTGCGATCCGAGCACGACCAGGTCGCAGTCGCGGGCCTTGGCCTCCCGGCAGATGGTGTCCCAGGGGGTGCCGATGTGAACGTCGAAGCTCTCGATGACTCCCGCGGGCACGTCCTTGGTGAGGACGTCGAGCTCCTGCTTGGCCTTGGCGACCAGCATGTCGGTCATGCTGCCGGCCGCGTGCACGTAGAACTCCTGGTCGATCTCGGCCGGGAGGCCCACCGAGCGCAGGAGGACGAGCTTCGCTCCCGTCTTCACCGCGAGATCGGTGGCGGTCTCGAGGACGAAGACGGCGCGTGGCGAGGCATCGAGGCAGACGAGGATGCGCTTCATGGTCCAGGTAGCCTACCCCGGCTTTGATGGTCTACCCTAAGCCCGCGAATGTCCGTCGCGCGCCCAGAGACCTCCGACCCCGAGGAGATGTCGCCGGAAGCGTCCGGGGAGGAGATCCCCGACGCAACCGATGGAACTCCGCTGCCTTCGGCCCCATCCGGCCCGCCGAGCGAGGCGCCACCGCCGGATTCGTCCGAACCGGACCTGGACAGGCGCGGATCCAAGACGCAGTCTCATGCGCCTCCTCCGTCGCCTAGCGTGAATACTAGGGTTTCCGACGCGTCAAACGCCAAGCAGGCACGGATACGTGAAGCAGAGGAGGACCGTGGACTCATCGCGAGGGCGCAGAAAGGTGACAGGGCGGCGTTCCGGTCGCTCGTGGAGCGTCACCAGCGCAGAGCCTTCGCGATCGCCCTCGCCCTCGTCCGCGACGAGAACGACGCCCGCGAGCTTGTTCAGGACGCTTTTCTTCGGGTCTTCAAGGGACTCGAGAACTTTCAGGGTGGCTCCTCCTTCTTCACTTGGCTCTATCGGATCATCACGAACCTCAGCATCGATCTCATCCGCAAGCCGGGTCGCCAGCTCGTGGACATCGATGAAGGCCGTTTCGAAGCCGACGAGAGCACCGAAGCCGAGTTCCCCCTGCTCAGTCGCGTCGACGGGTCTGACCCCGCCGACGTCGTCCGTCGGCGAGAAATCGCCGCTCGCCTCCAGGTGGCGCTCGACGCGCTACCGCCCTACCACCGCGGCGTCATCGTCATGCGAGAGATCGAAGGACTCAGTTACGAAGAGATGGCTCAAGCCATGGGCGTTTCGAAAGGAACGATCATGAGCCGCCTCTTCCATGCGCGCCAGAAGCTGCAGAAGGCGCTGGCCGATTGCTATCAGGAGCAGATCGGCCCTGTTCCCCAGGATGAAGCGCCCGTCTCGGGCACGGGAGGTGAGTCATGAGTCTCTCTTCCGACACCATGATGAAGTTGATGGCCTACGCCGACGGCGAGCTCGAGGGCGCGGAGCTCGAGGAAGCGCAGAAGCTCCTCGCGACCGATCCCGACTCGGTTCGCTTCGTCGAGCAGATCGCCGGCCTCGGTGAGATCGTCACGCGCGGCTACGACGCGGGTGCCGGCAAGACCACCGCGAAGTTCGACGTCGCG
>JAYTZB010000768.1:0-1942 GCA_043742085.1 Polyangiaceae bacterium | reverse complement strand
AGGACCGACGTGATCTCCTCGACCTCCGCCGCCGAGTAGCCGTGCTGGATCTCGGTGAGCGGCACGTCCTCGCCGCGCGCGAGCCGCACCAGCTTCTGCACGTCGCCGGGGTCACGCGTGGCGAGCGGCGCGAGCACGCTGTTCGACGTGAGGGCGTTCTCGAGATAGCTCGACGCGAAGAGATCGTCCGCGCCACCCAGGATGTCGCCCAGGTTGTAGGTGTCGGCGCGGTTCGCGAGCATGTCGGGGATCTGGAAGCGCGTTCCCGTCTCCGTGTACGGATTGCCGGCCATGACGATGCAGAACTTCTTCCCGCGGAGGTCGTAGGTGCGGGACTGGCCCTTCCACACGCCCTCGATCTTGCGCTGCCCGTCGCAGAGCGAGATGAACTTCTGGAGGAGCTCCGAGCTCGTGTGCTGGATGTCGTCGAGATAGAGCATCACGTTGTTGCCCATCTCGAACGCGAGGTTGATCTTCTCGACCTCCTGGCGCGCGGTCGCGGTCTTCGCGTCCGCGGGATCGAGCGACGTGACCTCGTGGCCGATGGCGGGGCCGTTCACCTTCATGAAGACGAGCCCGAGCTTGCTCGCCACGTACTCCATGAGCGTGGTCTTGCCGTAGCCGGGCGGCGAGACGAGCAGCAGCATGCCCATGAGGTCGGTGCGCTTCTACTCGCCGACCGAGCCGATCTGCTTGGCGAGGTTGGCGCCGACCAGCGGCAGGTAGACCTTGTCGATCAGCTGATTGCGCACGAACGAGGTGAGCACGCGCGGCGTGAACTCGTTCATGCGCAGGCGCTTCCGCTCGCGATCGACGATGTGCGCCTTGAGCTGGCGGAACGCGCGAAAGCGCACGGCGTGCTCGTTCACGAAGGGCACGAGGCGTCCGAGGAGCTCGTCGATGGCGAGCCGCATGGTGCGATTCTGGATGCGCGGATGCGATCCCAGCAGCCCGTCGACCGTGGTCTCGACGGTGGCGGCGCTGGTCTCGCGCTCCACGCCGCGATCGGTGACGAGCATCACCGCCGCCTCGCGGACGAAGGGCCGCGCGTGCTCGATCTTCTTGGTCCCGACGAAGGCATCGACGTACGCGAGCGCCACGCCGAGCTTCGCAGCGACGTGATTCTCGAGCGCCACCAGCTCGTCCTCGAACGCGCGACGGCTCCCGTTCTCGTCGAGGAACGTGGTGAGGCCGCGACACAGGCTGTCGGCCGAGGCGCTCGCGACGAAGCGCACCTTCTCTGCGGAGAGCTCCTCGACCAGGTAGCGCGAGGCGGCCGCGAGATCCCCCCGTCCGGCAGCGAGACCGAGCTCCTTCGCGCGCGCGGCGATGGGCGTCTCGAGCTCTTTGGCGAGCGCGGCTTGTGCGCCGGCCTGCGCGGTCTCGGCCCGGAGGCGTCCCAGGCTTCGCCCGCGCGCGTGGAGGACCTTGCGTCCCTCGACGTCGAGCGACGCCCAGTAGAGCGAGCCGAGCGCACGCGCGTCCGGCGAGAAGCGGAGCAGGCCCGCCGAGGCCCGGAGCGCGATCAGCTTCTCGAGGATCTTCGCGGTGTCGGTGTCGTGGATCCCGCGCTCGTAGCCTTCGTCGAGACGATCCTGCGCGTAGGCGCGTACCAGCTCGACGAGCTTGGAGTTGTCCTTCACCGCGCCGTCACGCGCAGCGTCGGCCAGCGCCTCGACGGTGAGGCCGTTTTTCCCGTCTTCTGCGTCGAACAGCATGCATGCTGCAAGGAATTCGCCACGGTAGACGGCCCCGGGTCCCGTCGACTCCGAGACCAGCGTCTGCTCCCAGAGATCGCGCGCGCCCGCGAGCGCCTCGTCGACGATGGGCTCGAAATAGTCGGTGCCCGTGAGGTGCAACGTCATCTGGTCGCTCTTCGGGACCAGCACCAGCTCGAGGGGCTGCGTCTGCACGCTGAAGCGATGCTGCCCCAGCTTGATGA
>JAYTZB010000767.1:0-4182 GCA_043742085.1 Polyangiaceae bacterium | reverse complement strand
GCCGCGTTCGCGTCGTCGCCCACACCGAGGATCGTCGCCTCCCTCGGCCTCGCGGGAGCGATGACGGGCGCGGGCTCCACCGGCGCCGCAGGCACGGCGGGCACCGCAGGCACCGTCGGCACCGCAGGCACCTCGGGCGTCGCGCCGGGCGCTGGCGGCGCCACGCCGAGGACCGTCGGCTCGTGCTTCGGAGCGCCGACGCCGAGCACGGTCGCCTCGCGCTTGCCCAACCCGGGCAGCGTGGGCTCGGGCTTCGGCTCGTCGCCTGCTTCGGGCGCGGGCTCGGGCGGCACCTTCGGGTCGTCGTCGGTCATCCCGACAATCTATCAAGCCGAGCCTGCGCCTGCGGACGGCGTCGACCGAGGACTCTTGTCATCGACCGCGCGTTCGCTTCACGCGAGGCCTATTTTCTGGGCTCGACGCAGGCGTGCACGTACCAACCATCACGGAGTGGGACGTAGTGCGTCGCGACGGTGAGTCGACACGTATCGGGGTTGACGACCGGCAGCGCCGGCGACCAGACGATGTTCGACAGTCCGGTACACGGCGTCGAGTCGGGGTCTTCGAGCCAGAAGACGAAGCTGCCGACCGGCGCGCACGGCTCGCCTCGTCCGACAGCACGCGTGGGCATCACGCGCTCGTACGCGCGAAGGCGTCCCCGGGGAATTCCGAGGAACGCCAGTCCGCTGTCGGGGCGCCGGTGCTCGGCGTGTGCTTTCGGCACGAGACGAGCACGGCGGCGATGACCAGCGACGTGAACAGCGCGGAGCGCGGTCTCTCGGGAAGTGCCCTCACCGCGACAGCATGTCAGGGGGGGCCGGCGTTTGCTCCTGGAAACGAGGTGGTCAGGATGGGGACCTCGAAGCTGATCACGTACGCGGTACCGCCGCTCAGCCACTGCGCGACGCCGCGCAGTCTGCCGTTGCACATGAGGCCGGTCGGATCGACGACCGCGTAGTCGGCGATGTCGACGAGCACGATGTCGGCAGGACCGCCGGCGAACGTCTCCCACTTCGCGTTGGGCACGCTCCACGAGAAGACGCCGGTCTGACCTTGATACTCGTTGGGGTTGCCGGTCGGACCGCCGATGAGGAGACGGAGCTTGTACTCGCCCGCGCTCCCGCCGTACGCCATCGTCGAGAGCGTCGGTCGCGAATAGAGGAACACGTTCATCTGCCCGGCCATGCGCGCGGCGAAGCCCGAGTGCATGGTGACACCGGGTACGCTCACGGTGCCCGTGCCCTGGCAGGTGGCGACGGTCGCGCCGACGCCGGTGAAGGTCGTGCCGCCCGACCCACTGCTGCCACTCGAGCCGCTGCTCCCGCTCGAGCCGCTGCTCCCGCTGCTCCCGCTCGAGCCACTGCTGCTGCCGCTCGAACCGCTCGAACCACTCGAGCCACTCGAGCCGCTGCTCCCGCTGCTCGAGCCGCTCGATCCCGTGGACCCGTCCTTCGCGGCGCCAGCGTCGGCGCTCGGCGGAACGGTGGTGGGGCTATCGTCGGGCGGCGCCGCGCCGGGGTCCACGGTCGGATCCACGCTCGCCGCCGGATCGCCGGGGCGCACGTGCACGGTCTCGGTCGTGCACGCCACGACGACGCCGGAGAGAAGAAGAGCGAGGGGCAGGAGCAGGGAAATTCGAGCCATTTGCCCGAAGAGCCTCGGTCCGGCGGCTCGTCGCACGAAATCGACCGCGCGCTAGGCCGCCGGCACCAGCCCCGCACGCGACGTCGGATGAACCACGCCTCGCGCCGGCTCCGCGTGGGAGGCCGGAACGACCGAATGGCGAAGCCCTCGCGCGCGCCGGAATGCGGCCACTACCGAGCGTGCATGCACGTCATCGTTGAGGAGCGCCGACGTCACGTGGCTCGCGTTCGAGAGGACGAGCTCCGAACCGGGCCAGTGCGCATGCAGCGCACGGCCGGTGTGCTCGGGAAAGACGCGATCGTGACGGGCCACGAGCACCGTCGCGAGCTCGGGCGCGACGGGCGCGGGGAAACGCGTGAGATCGACGACGCTGAGATGATGCGCGAGCTCGGCGCGAGCCTTCTCCACGCCGCCTGACTCACGCGCCAGCGATGGCCAGTGCACCGCGCGACGGAGAGCCCACTCCGTGAGGACCGGCGCCGCCTGCGTGCCCGCTGCACGCGGAACCACGACCACCGGAAAGTCGACGAACGCCGCCGCGAAGGCCGCCATGAAGCCGCCCTGGCTGTAGCCGGTGACGCCGGCGACGCGCCCGGCGTCACGGATCCACCCCAGCAACGCGCGCGCCTCGTCGACCATCGCGGTGTTCATCGCGAACTGATCGACCACCGTGCGCAGCACCGGCCCGCGCTGACCATGTGGCCTCCGCGAGCCGTAGAACGGATTCTCGAGGATGACCGCGCCGATGCCCTGCGCGAGGAGCTTCCGCGCAAGTCCCTCGCGCCAACGAAAGCCTTCGTCACCGGTGGATGCGAGTAAAATGCACATCGCGCCCGAAGGCTCTCGCACCGGCGTCCAGATCTGGACGCGCGCCGTCCGACACTCCGCCGGCATCGGCGTCGGAGCCGGGCTCTCGAACGATGCGAGGCGCACCTCACCGCCGCGCACCGACTTCGGAGAACCGGCGTAGCGCATCACCACGTCGCCGGCAGAGCGCGCCGGCGTGAAGGTCTCGATCGACGTGGTGATGCGCTCGAGCAGCGCGCGATCGCCGAAGCCATCGCGATACAGCAGCCCCAGCTTCAGCGCATACGTCAGCGCGTGGTCGGCGAACGAATGAAGCACGTGCGTCTACGTCCGTCGTCCGGCGTGATAGGTGACCATCGGCGCCAGCGACGGTACATGAGGCGCGAACGCATCGCGTGGGAAGACGGTCAGCGTTCGGTCACGCGTTCGTCACGCAGCGGGCGCGATCCCGCTGGATGCGAACGCGATCGTCGGTCACGATGGCTCGGTGCGTAAGGCCCCGCTGCTCTGGCTCGCGATGTTCTTCACGGCCTGCGGGAGCTCCGGCGGCGATCCCGCAGGCGGCCCGACTCCCACCAAGCCGCCGGGGGACGTGACGCCGGTCACGTGTGCCGACGGCTTCCACGCCATCGACGGTGGCGGTGGCTGCGAGCCGACACTTCCGACGGCGGCGTGCGCCGCAGGAACCGCCGCGCGCATCGGCGCCGCTGCCTGCATGCCCGTCGGCGTCACCGCCTGCGCGAAGGGGTTCGTCACCCATGCATCGGGATGGGGCTGCGACGCGGTCTTGCCAACCACCGCGTGTGGCACTGGCACACGCGAGCGCCTCGGAAGCACGACGTGCGAGGCGGTGACCGACTGCAACGCGCCGTTCCCGCCCGCGGGCGCGACGCTCTTCGTGAAGGCGGCCTACACGGCGGCCGAGGTCGATGCTTCTCACTTCCGCGCCGTCACCGAAGCGCTCGCGGTCGCGGCGGCCGGCGCGACCATCGCCGTCGATGCCGGGGCGTACAACGAGAAGCTGACACCGGCGAAGAGCGTCACCATCGTCGGCCGCTGCGCGGAGCAGGTGATCTTCGCGACCAACGACGGAACGGGGCCCGGCCTCCGCATCGAGAACGTCGACGTGGTGGCGAAGAACATGACGTTTCGCGGCTTCCAGGGCGGCGTGGCGGCGTTCAGCAGCAAGACCTCGCTCAGCGGGATCGTCGTCGAGAACAGCATCCTCAACGGGATCTCGGCGTCGAACGCCGGGACCGTCCTCGGTCTGTCGAACGTGGTGGTGCGAGGCACACGCCTTCCGGTCGCCAACAATCAGTCGTTCGGGCTCGTCGCGCAGAAGGGCGCGACGCTCGAGGTCGACGACAGCGTCATCGCGGACAACGACTTCGCGAACGTCGTCTCGACCGGCGCGGACGTGCACACGCACGTCACTCGTTCGATCATCCGCGATGGCCGGCCTCCGACGACCGGCACCTTCGCGAAGTCCTTCGGCGTCGGTTTCTACGTATCGAACGGCGGCGCCTTGAGCCTCGAGGAGAGCGCCGTTGTCGACAATGCCGCCGACGGCATCGTCGTCACGAAGGGCACTTCGGCGGGCGCCGCGGCGTCAGGGACGATCGCGCGCTCGGTGGTCCGCGGCACGAAGCTCGACCCGGTCCGGGCGATCGGACGCGGCATCGAGGTCGGCAATTCGAGCACCGTGATCGTCGAGCAGACGACGTCGTTCGG
>JAYTZB010000766.1:0-4544 GCA_043742085.1 Polyangiaceae bacterium | reverse complement strand
ATCCGTTACGTGCTCGTGCTCGTGAAGGAGAACCACACCTTCGACAACTACTTCACCGGCTTCCCCGGCGCGGAGTCGTCGATGACCGCCAAGCTCTCCACCGGCGCGACCATCAGTCGCCCCGTCGCCCCCAGCGCACCGCTCGCGCAGGACATCTGCCACGCCAACAGCTGCGGACAGCGCGCGTATCGCAACGGCACGATGAACGGCTTCGATCTCAACAACGCCGGGAACCTGCCCTTCGTCCGTTACACGGAGCAGCAGATCCCGAATTACTGGCAGTATGCACGTAACTTCGTGCTCGCCGATCACCTGTTCTCGTCCACGCTCGGCCCCAGCACTCCGGGGCACGCGGTCTTCTGGACGGGCCGCTCGCTCTCCCTCACCAACGCAAAATGCCCGACGCCCGACGGCGGCGGCTGCAAGGGCTTCGGCTGCGCCGCCGACCCCACCGTGAAGATCACCGCGTTCGATCCCAAGACCTGCGCGACGAAGGAGGTCGCGCCGTGCTTCGACGTGCCGGCGCTTCCCGACCACCTTCCTGCCGGCTTCACGTGGACCGACTACGGCGGTCCGCTGGCGATGATGGTGAAGTCGGTCGCGGCGGCGCCCGACGTCAAGACGCACTTCCGAAAGCAAGCTGACCTCATCGGTGACCTCACCACCGGTCATCTCGCGAACCTCACCATCGCGCATCTCTGGAGCGGCGACGTCTCCGAGCATCCCACGGCGTATCCGTGCGCCGGAGAGAACTTCTCCGTCGACATCATCAACGCGGCGATGAAGCTCCCGGAGTGGAACGAGATGGCCATCGTGGTGACCTGGGATGACTGGGGCGGCTTCTATGATCACGTCGCGCCGCCCGTGCACAAGTGCGCCAACGGCCAGATCTTCGGCGAGGGCTTCCGCCTCCCCGCGATCATCATCTCGCCGTATGCGAAGAAGGGATTCGTCCTCAAGGCGCCGACCGAGCAGGCCTCCATCCCGCGTCTCGTCGAGGAGCTCTGGGGCATGCCGTTCATGAGCGCGACCGATCCCGACGCGCGCGACGGAACGGCGGGCAGCCTCATGGACGCCTTCGATTTCACGCAGCCGCCGCGCGCGCCGCTGGTGCTCGCGACGCACGCCTGTCCGTGAGCAATCGGTCTCGCCGGAGTCGCGCGCGCTAGAGAGGTGACAGCGCCGACAGCGGCGACGTCTCGTTGACCATGCCCGCGGCGACGCGCAGCGCGAGCGCCACGATGGTCATCGTCGGGTTGTAGCCGGACGACGTCGGGAACAGCGAACCGTCGGACGCGTAGAGGTTCCCGATGTCGTGGAAGCGCCCGCTCGCGTTGGTCACGCTCGTCTTCGGATCGCGCCCCGAGCGCAAGGTCCCCATGATGTGCGCGGTGGTCGGCAGTCCGTCGGCTGGGGCGGGAGCGACGAAGCGCGCGCCCGATGCCACGAGCAGATCGAGCAGCTTCGGCTGGTAGAAGTCGCGCGCCGACAGCTCGAACGGGTGGTTCTTGTAGGTCACGCGCGCCACGGGGATGCCGTCGAAGTCCTTCACCGCCGGGTCGAGATCGACGCGATTGGAGAGCTGCGGCGCGTCTTCTCCCACCATCGCGAGGGCCATCGCGCGATCGCGGAATGGGCTCTGATCCATGAGGCGGAGCATCTTCGCGCCGTCCCAGCCGCCGAGCAGCTTCATGGCCCGCGCATAGACGCCGACCTCGAGGAGCAAGCCGCCCGACGAGCTGACCTCGGTGATGCCGCCAAGCGGCCGGCTCGGGTCGCCGGCCTTGCCGCGAAAATCGGCGACGAAGTGTGTGACGGTGCGGCCGCGATGGCTGTGCAGTCGCTCGTTGAACAGCGCGAGCACCGCGGTGTGCAGGTGGAACATGAGGTTCCTCCCCACGAGGCCGCTCGAGTTACCGAGGCCGCTCGGATCGGAGAGGAAGAGGAGACGCGCGTCCTCGATGGGGCTCGCGGCGAGCACGTAGCGATCGGCGGTGAACGTGCCGCGCGTCCCGTCGGGGAGGATGCACTCGACGCCGGTGATCTCGGTCTTCGTGCCGTTGGTGAGCAGGCGCACGGCACGCGTCTGCGGGCGCAGCGTGCAGTTGCCGGAGAGCAGCGCGCGCCGGAGCACGGTGACGGCGGGCGAGCCCTTCGCGTTGATGGGGCAGCCGTAGTCGCTGCAGAAGCCGCAGTCGGCGCACGCGGGCCGTCCGTCGTAGGGCTTCGAGTTGATGGCGGCGGGATAAGGCGCGACGGTGAGCCCGAGCTTCCTGGCGCCGTCCTGGATCCGGCGCATCGCGTACATCTCGTTGCCGAAGCCCATCGGAAAGGCGCCGCTGCGATGGCCCTCGAGCGGGCTCGACCCGGCGATTCCCTGCACGCCCAGCGCGCGCTCGCCGTAGAGGTAGTAAGGCTCGAGCTCGTCGTACTGCACCGGCCAGTCGGCGAACGTCGCGCCCGAGACGTCGCCGATCAACGAGCGCGTTCTGAAGTCGTCGGGGGCGAAGCGCGGCATCTTCAGATCGGCATGGGTGGCTCCGCCGCCCACGGTCTTCGCGAGCGAGTTCACCTCGCCGATCGCCGTGCGATCGCCGTCGGCCTCGCTCGTACGCCACGTGCGCGGCTCGACGCGCGGGTTCGGCACGACGAAGTGCCGCTGCTCGAACTTGAGCTCGTCGTTGGAGAAGCGCGGCACCGGCTGCGCCGGTTTGTCGAGACCATCGAACCAGTTCGGCCCCGCCTCGAGGACGAGCACCTTCTGCCCTGCGGCCGCGAGCAGATGCGCCACGGGTCCGCCGCCCGCGCCGCTGCCGATGATGATGACGTCGTATTTGCCAATCGACGCATTACCGAGGACAGCGTCACTCATGCGATCTCCCGTCCGCCGAGGAAGCCCACCACCGCGCGTGCGAATTCGAGCGTCTCGTCGGTCATCGCCGCGGGATCCGAACCGGCATTCGGGCCAGAGACCGGCGCGTCCGCGGCCTCGCGATAGCCGGGCGCGCCACCGGGCGAGAGCGGCATCTCGCTGTAGACGCTGTAGCCGAGCGGGAGATTGTCGCCCTCGTAGCGCGCGAGCTTCCATCCGCCGAGACCCACGTTGCCCCCGTATTCGGGGGCCGAGAAGGTCGCCTCGGTCACGAGCTGGATGAGCAGATCGCGGAAGTCGACGTCGAGGCCGGCAAAGACGTCGTGGCGGTCTTGCGGCGCGAGGGTCGCGTTCGGCGCTGGCGAGCCGGCGATGACGCCGGCGAGCCCGGTCTTCATCTGGGTGCGAATGCCGATCACCGGCGCGACGATGGCGGGGTCGTTGAACGTGCCGCCGTCGGTGGCCGCGGAGCCGTAGAGCTCGATGCGCCATGCGCGCTCGGTGGCGCGATCGAGGGGCAGGAACGTGGCGAAGTCGTTGTTCGGCGACGTGGTGCCCGGCTCACCGCTCGCGGTCGGGAACGGCCGTCGTCCGGAGAATGGACCGCCGGCGAAGATGAAGGGCGTCGTCGTGCCCTCGAACGCCGTGCAGAGGCGCTCGATGTACGCGACGGCCCCGAGCGCGGCGCCGCCCGGCGCCGTGGGTCCCGCCGGAATCACCACGTCGGCGAGCGCGGCAAGGGCGCTCCGCTCGGCGTCCGAGAAGAACGCGGACGACGGCGGCGGCGGCGCGCTCCCCGGCGCGGCTTCGCCACCGCCGCATCCGGGAACGAAGGACGCGACGGTCGCGGCGCCGGCCCACTGGAGCAGTTGACGTCGACTCGTTCTCATCGCGGCGCACTATGTCCCACGGCGAACGAACGCGCCCGTCGCCGCGTGCAGTATTGCGAGTCGCGCGCGAGGCGCGCTGCCGTATCGAACGTCGTTGCGCGTGGCGCTGCGCGAGATGCGCAACCCGCGTCGCATCGCCGTCAGCTCCTCTTCTTCGCTCGCTTCACCTTGGCCGGCAGCGTGGCCATCTTTCCGGACTCGAGGAGCTTCCGCAGCGCACGCTCCATCTCGCGGCCGAAGATGACGCGCACCGCCTCGAGGCCGGTGGGACGCAGCGCCTGGAACATCTCCGCCGCGTCGGTGGTCTCGATCGCGCCTTCCTTCGCGCGCTTCACGAAGAGCTCGACGAGATCGCTGGCGGTGCGCGCCATGTGCTTTCGCACGACGTCGGCGCCGGCGAGCGCGGTCTCGAGATCGATGCCTGCCGCCTCGAGCTTCATCGCCACGGCGAGGAGCGCGGGGCTGAGCAGGAAGAGCACCTCCCCGCGCCGCTCGAGGAGCCGCGCGCGCAAGAGATCGGCGATGAGGCCGGGCCTCCTCGTGCCCGCGAGCTCGTAGAGCTCCGCCTCGGTGACGGTCCGCGGATGGTCGTTCGCCCACGACGCCTGCATCTCCTGCTCGACGCCCAGCCACTCCGCGAGATCGGTCTCCCCCTTGTCGATGCTGGCGAGCAGATCGCGGATGGCGTTGATGCTGAGGCCGCGGTCCTGGAGCTGCGCGATCAGCTTGAGCCGCTCGAGGTGCTTCGGCCCGTAATACGCGACGCGCCCGCGGATCTCGGG
>JAYTZB010000765.1:0-4925 GCA_043742085.1 Polyangiaceae bacterium | reverse complement strand
GATCACCGCGAAGAGGCCGAGCTGCAGGCGGGCCTTCGCGACCATCCCCTGCAGGATGAGCGTCTCCTCCTCGGCGCGCGTCCAGACCGTCACGTCGCTCCAGCACGCGAGCCTCGCGCGCACGTCGGAGACGCGCGACGGGGCAGCGCGCACGAGCACCGCCTGGATTGGTGGCGCGGCGACGGCCGGGAACGTCCAACGCGGATCGATGACGAGGTCCTCGAGCAAGGGCTGCGATCGTCCGAGGTCCGTGGCGCGCAGACGGGTGACCCGTCGCTCTCGTTCCGCGATCAACGCGTCCGAGGAGTCGTCGCCCAGGATGCGTTGCGCGTCGGCGATGGTGGCGAGCACGACGGCGTCGCCACCCGATCCGAGCAGCTGACGCGTGAGACCGACGACGCGGTAGTCGTCATGACCGAGGCGCAACACCTCGCCGATCGCAACGCCGAGCGACGCATCCGCGATGAGCTCTCCATGCGCCTGCTGGAGCGCGTGACCCTGCACGATGGCGAGCTCATCGCCACGATCCTCGGGAAACGCGAGCCCGACGAGCGCGAAGCGCAGCTGCGCATCCCCGTGCTCACGCTGGAGGACCTGCATGGTGAAGGCGCGCGCGGAGAGGACGCCCGGGACGGCCGCGACCCGAAGCTCGAGCGATGGATCGAGCCGCGACGGGTCGGCGAATGGACCACGCGTGCCGCGCTGGACCACCCAGAGGTCGGCGTTCGTGCGATCGAGGAGCACGGTCGCGTCGTCGACGAGCCCTTGATAGATCCCAGCCATCGCGAGGACCACGGTGAAGAGCAAGCCGACGACGGCGCTCGTCGCCATGAAGCGGCCGAAGTGATGACGGCTGTCGCGGAACGCGAGGTTCACGGCTCGGCGCTCCAGCGACGACCGACGGTGAGCGCCCCGCCGGGGCGCATGGCTCCCAGCACGACGTCGCCCGGCACGAGGCCTGACGCGACCTCGACCATGTCGCGACCGATCTCGCGGACCTGCAGCGGCGCACGCGCGATCTCTCCCGCCCGATCGACGAACGCAAATGCGCCGGTGGAGTCGTGCCCGAGGAACGCGAGCGGAATGCGGGTCACGTTCGTACGGCGGTCGAGCGCGATGTGGACGTCGGCGCGATGGCCGATCGCGAGGCGCGCAGGGGCATGTGCGAGCAGGACGTCGACGAGCACCTCGTGCGTCTGTCGGTCCACCTCGCGCCCGACGCGGTCGACCGTGCCACGGAGGGGATCCCCTGGCTCGCCGAGCATCGCGACCTCGGCGGGCATTCCTTCGCGCAGATCCGCGAGCGTCGACTCGTCGACCGCCGCGCGCGCCCAGAGTCGATCGACCGCGACCACCCGAAGCACGGTGCTGCCGACCACCACCGTGTCGCCCGGGTCCTTGAACCGCCGGATCACGACGCCGTCGAACGGGCTGATGAGCACAGCGCGCGTCAAGGTCGCCGCCTTGGATTCCGTCGCGCCGCCCGCGACCGCGATCTGGTTCACAGCCTCGCCTTGCGCCGCGTGCGACCTGTCGACATCGGCGCGCGCGAGCGCGAGTTGCTGCTCGGCCAGATCGAGGTCGCGGGCGTTCACGGTGCCCGATGCCGCGAGCGTGCGGATGCGCACGGCCTCTTGCTGGGCGAACGACAGGGTCGCCAGGGCGCGGCGCTCGTCGGCGGCGAGGCGCGCCGTCGCCGCCTTGGCGAGTGAGATGCCGGACGACGCTGCATGAACGTCTGCGTTCAGCTGCCCAGGCGCCAGATGAGCCAAGACCTGGCCTAGCGTCACGCGGTCACCCTCGTCGACGAGGACGTCGCTCACGCGCCCGACGAGATCGAACCCGAGCTGCACCTCGCGGCGACTCTCGATGGTGGCACGCCCGAACACCTCGCGGACCACATCGCCCTGGTCGACCACCGCTCGCCGAACCGGAATCGGTGCGACGACGCGATGACGCACGACGAGCGCGAGCACGAGGACGACCGGCAGCACCTTGAGCCACCCGAGGTAGCGCCGTACGCGCGCGGCGTTCGGGCGCAATGCGTGCACCGGCGGCGCAGACGGTTCACGAGAAGCGTCCGAATGCGCGACGGGCGGAGCCATGCGTCGCTCGCTGCAATGCCGGAGCCAGATGGCACGACGTCTGCTTCGGGGGCGGACGGGACGGCGCCAGTCGTCGCGGAGTAACACCTCATGAATGACTCAGCGATTCCGAGCGTCGTCGTCGTCGGTACCGGGTTCGGCGGTCTAGAGGCTGCGTTCTACCTGCGGAAGCGCCTCGGCAAGCGCGTCCAGGTGACGATGGTGAGCGCGAGCGAGGAGTTCCTGTTCAAGCCGAACACCATTTACATCCCCTTCGGCAAACCGCCCGAAGCGTTCGCGTTCGAGCTCCGCGGCGTATTCGCGAAGCGTCACATTCCGTTCGTCCACGCCGCTGCTGAGCACGTCGACCCGAAGAAGAAGACGCTCACCGCCGGCGGCAAGGACATCCCTTACGACTACCTCGTCCTCGCGACAGGCGCTGCGATGCGGCCCGACGAGATCCCGGGCCTCTCCGCGAACGCGAATACGATCTGGTCACCCGAGGAGATGCTTCGCCTTCGCGCGTCGTTCGACGATGTGCTCGAGCGCGCCAAGGCCGGAAAGCCGTCGCGCGTTCGATTCCTCGTGCCGCCGAACAACAAGTGCTCGGGCCCTCTCTACGAGATGGTCATGATGCTCGACAGTTGGCTCACGAAGAAGGGAGTGCGCGCGCAGGTCGACATCGGATACCTCACCTACGAGAAGGGCTACATCCAGGCGTTCGGTCCGCGGCTGAACGACTTCGTCGTCGAAGAATTCTCGAGGCGCGGAATCATGGGGCGCAAGGAGGCGATCGTCGAGCGCGTCGACCCCGGCATGATCCGTCTGAAGGACGGGACCAGCGAGCCCTTCGATGTGCTGGTCTCCTTTCCGCCCTACGTCGCGGCCACGCGGTTCGAAGGCCTCGCTTCGGACGCGCGAGGCTTCCTCATCACCGACCCGAAGACGCGCCAGCTCCTTGGCCAGCCAGACATCTACGCGGTGGGTGACGGCGGTGATTTCCCCGTGAAACAAGCATTTCTCGCGCTGCTCCAGGCCGATGCGGCGGCCGAGCATCTCTCGGAAAGGATTCTCGGCGAGGCGACGACGGCGGCCTTCGACCCGGTCAGCATGTGCATCATGGAGCAGTTCGACAAGGCGACATTCGCTCAGGTCCCCCTTCGCCTCACCGGCAATCCGGAGATGCCTGTCGCCGTGCGCGAGGATGCGCCCGGGATGTACCGCGTCGGAACGGGCGCCGTGTGGCGCATCGGGAAGAAGATGCTCGGCGCGGCCATCCCGGCGCGCTTCATGAGCGGTCAGCCGTTCCACGCGGGGCCCACGTGGGCCGTCATGGAAGCCGGAGTCAACGTCATGGCTGCGGTGTTCAGCGAGTGAAGGAACGCGTAGCCCAAACGACGTGCAGTCGATGACGCGACTCTTGATCATCGGTGGAGTCGCGGGCGGAGCGACGGCGGCGGCGCGCGCGCGGCGACTCGACGAGCACGCCGAGATCACGGTGATCGATCGCGGCCCGCACGTGTCCTACGCCAACTGCGGTCTGCCTTACTTCATCGGCGGCAAGATCGCGGACCGATCGCAGCTTCTGCTCCAGACGCCGGATGGCTTCTGGGCGCGCTATCGCGTCGCGGTGCACGTCGACACGGAGGCGGTCGAGATCCAGCGCGCCGCTCACCGCGTCCGCGTCCTCGGCCCGACGGGCGAGCGATGGCTGCCGTACGACAAGCTGCTCTTGGCGCAAGGAGGCAACCCGATCTTGCCGCCGATCCCGGGCGCCGAGGCGGCCAACGTCTTCACGATGTGGACGATACCGGACACCGATCGCCTCCAGGCGTACCTCGACTCGACGAAGCCGAAGACCGCCGTCGTGGTCGGCGGCGGCTTCATCGGCCTCGAGATGGCGGAGGCCTTCCAGCGCCGTGGTCTCGCGACGACCATCGTGGAGCTTCTTCCGACCGTCATGGGAATCATGGATCGAGCCTTCGGCGTGGCCATCGCGCGCGAGCTCCAGGCGAACGGCATCGAGGTGATGACCGGCGTCGGCGTCCGCGCCGTTCACGCGAGCGATCGGAGCGTCGAGCTCGCCGATGGTCGGCGGCTGCCTGCCGACGTCGTTCTCTTCTCCGTCGGCGTGCGGCCCGAGCTCGCGCTGGCGAAGTCCGCGGGGCTCGCGATCGGCGCGTCGGGAGCGCTCGAGGTCGACGAGCACCTTCGCACCTCGGACCCCGACGTCTACGCGGCTGGCGACATGGCGGAGATTCTCCACAAGGTGACGGGCCGACGCGTCCGCGTTCCGCTCGCAGGCCCTGCCAACCGCCAAGGACGGATCGCGGCGTCGAACGCGCTCGGTCGCACGATGATCTACAGGGGCGCGCTCGGCACCAGTGTCGTCAAGGTCTTCGAGTCGACTGCGGCGTCGACGGGCCTCACCGAGAAGGCCGCGCGCGATGCCGGCTTCGATGTCGGCGTCGCCGTCGTGCACAAGCTTCACCACGCAGGCTACTACCCAGGCGCGCAGGAGCTGACCCTCACGCTCGTCTACGATCGCAAGACCGCGAGGCTGCTCGGCGGTCAGGCCTTCGGGCGCGCGGGCGCGGACAAGCGCATCGACGTGCTCGCGACGGCGCTGCAGGGCAAGCTCACGCTGCACGACCTGGCCGAGCTCGACCTCGCGTACGCGCCCGCGTACTCGTCCGCGAACGATCTGGTGAACCTCGCGGCGTTCGTCGGCCTCAACGACATCTCGGGGGACAGCCCGCTCGTGACCGCCGCGCAGCTAAAGGCCGAGCTGGCGTCAACAGCGCCGCCGATCGTGCTCGATGTGCGAAGCGTGGAGGAGCA
>JAYTZB010000764.1:0-2149 GCA_043742085.1 Polyangiaceae bacterium | reverse complement strand
CACCCCGGCGACAGCGTGAAGGTCTCGGGCGTCGTCGTCGAAGGTTGGACCGTGAGCGTCAACGGCGCGGCCGTGCCGCTCGACGAGCAGAAGCGCTTCTCCACCACCGCGACCGTGCCGCCCGGGGAGAATGCGCTGGTCTTGCGACTGAGTCATCCGAAGCGCGGCACCGTCTACTACGTTCGTCACGCGAGCGGCGTCGCCGGAGGCGCGCACTAGACGATGCAACCGCGCGACGAAATGCTCGGCGCATCGGTGCTGGGGCGCTACCGCATCGTGGCGCGCCTCGCGCAGGGAGGCATGGGCGTCGTCTATCTCGCGCGCGCGGAAGGCGCGGCGGGCTTCGCCAAGGCGGTCGTCGTGAAGCGCGTGCTCGCCGATCACACCGGCGACGAGCGCATGGCGCGCCTCTTCGTTCGCGAGGCGAAGATCCTCTCGAACATGCAGCACCCCAACATCGTGGGTGTCATCGACTTCGGCGAAGAGGACGGCGCGCACATCCTGGTGCTCGAGTACGTGCGCGCCTATCAGCTCGGTCTGTGGCTCGCCTACCGGCAGGAGCTGGCGCAGGCGGGGAAGGGCGACCGACTCCCCATCGAGGGCGTCGTCCACATCATGATCAAGGTGCTCGACGCGCTCGAGTACACGCACGGCCTCACGTTGCCCGATGGCTCGCCGCTCGAGATCGTGCACGCCGACATCTCGCCGGGAAACATCCTCGTCGACACCGACGGTCAGGTGAAGCTGGTCGACTTCGGGATCGCCCGCATGAAGGGCGAGCAGACCCAGACCACGGACAGTAAATCGATCCGCGGGAAGTTCTCGTATCTCCCGATCGAGGCGCTCGACGGCTCGCCTCCCACGCCGATGACCGACGTCTATGCGTGCGGCGTGACGCTGTACGAGCTCCTCGCGGGCGAGAATCCGTTCACGGGCACCGACGAGACGCGCACCCTCGCGCGCGTCATCTCGCACGAGCCGGCGCCCTTGAGCCAGGTGCGCCCAGGCGTCTCCACGGAGCTCGAGGCCATCGTGGCCCGCGCGATGTCGAAGGACCGCGCAAAGCGCTTCTCCAGCGCGAAGGACTTCGCACGCGAGCTCCGACGCGTGCAGCAGGTGCCGGAGGACGAGGCCACACGCGCGCTGTCGACGATGGCGAAGAGCGACTATGCCGCGATCCCGGTGAGGGCCGGCGCGTCGCTGTCGGATCTGGAGGAGGCGTGGCGAAACCCCGCTTCCGCGGGCATCCCGGCGAGCGAGCCGAGGCTTCGTGCGGCGCAAGCTTCGTCGACGGCGCTCGGGGAGGCACCGACGCAGCTCCACAGCGCCGGCGCCATCGTGGTGCGCACCGACCTCCAGCCGCAGCCGGCGGCGCCGCCGCGGAGCCGCGCCATGCTCGCGATCGTCGCGGCCGGGATGATCGCCCTCGTCGGTGCAGGGGCCGGTCTCGCGATCTACTTCGGGCGTCGTACGGACGATTCGAAGATCCTCGTCATCGAGCGGAACACCAACGCCAGCACGCCGCCGGAGCCGTCGGCTTCGGCGGAGACTCCCGGGGCTCGCGCGTCGGACGTGCCGGCCGGCACCGCCTCGGCGGGAGCGGCGTCGTCCGCATCGCCGCTGCCGGTGAGGTCGTCGAAGCCGCCGGCGCCCGCGGGTGATCCGCTCTCGGCGGCGTTCGCCAAGAACCAGCCCGAGATCGAGGGCTGCTTCCGCGACAAGGCGGCGAGCGGTGGCGGCGCCGCGGACGTGTCGGTGCGGTTCACGATCGACAAGGACGGCGTCGTGCAGCGCGCTGAGCTCTCACCGCCCGATCTCGCGGGCGCGCCGCTCGGCCAGTGCATCCTGAGCGTGGCGCGGAAGACGCATTTCCCGTCGCAGTCGGCGCCTGCGACCTTCCGCATCCCTCTGCGGGCGCGAAAAGCTCCCTGACAAGCGCGACGAGGCACCCTGGGCTCCGCGCTCCTCGTCGAGAAACGCGCGGTCAGTCGTGACGTAGCAGGTGCGCGGCGGCATCGCGCTCGCGCAGAGGCACGCGCACGACGAACGATGCGCCGCCCGCCGGCGGGCTCTCGTAGGCGACCGTTCCCCCGTGCGCCTCCACGATGCGCTTGACGAGCGCGAGGCCAAGCCCCGTACCCGCTGCGCG
>JAYTZB010000763.1:0-2628 GCA_043742085.1 Polyangiaceae bacterium | reverse complement strand
ATGGCCCAGAGGAAGTCGTCGAGCGGCTTCTGATCGAAGCCGAGCTTCGTCATGTCGAGCTGCAGGTTCCCCTTGTCGAGGAGCCGCATGACGATCTTCTCGCCCCACAGCGTGGGCAGGACCGAGACGCGGAAGTCCATCTCGCGGCCCTTGCCGAGCTTCAGCTTGATGCGTCCGTCCTGCGGGAGCCGGCGCTCGGCGATGTCGAGCTGGCTCATGATCTTGAGACGCGACGCGATCGCGTTCTTGAGCTTGAGCGGCGGGGTCATCTCCTCGATGAGGACGCCGTCGACGCGGTAGCGGACGCGCAGCTTCTTCTCGTAGGGCTCGATGTGAATGTCGCTCGCGCCCTTCTTGATGGCGTTGAGCAGGATCATGTTCACGAGCTTGACGGTGGGCGCGTCCTCGCTCGCCTTCTCGAGCTCGAGGACGTTGAGGTCCTCGTCTTCGCCGGTGAACTCGATCTCCGACTCGTCGAAGCCGGCCATGACCTCGTCGTACGAGGGGCCCGCGGTGTAGTAGCGCTCGACGGCGCCGGCGATGGCGGTCTCGCTCGCGATGACCGGCTCGATGTTGTAGCCGGTGAGGAACTTGAGGTCGTCGATGGCGTGGAGGTTCGTCGGATCCGCCATCGCCACGATGAGCGAGCTGCCGGCGCGGGAGACGGGGATGACCCGGTGCTTCTCGCACTGCTCCTTCGAGACGAGCTTCAGGATCTCCGCGTCGATCTCGTACTCCTCGAGATTGATGGTCGGGACGCGATACTGCTGCGAGAGGAAATTCGTGATCTCCTGGTCGCTGATGTAGCCGAGCCTCGCGAGCGTATAACCGAGGTTTTGGCCCGAGCGATTCTGCTCGTCCTGTGCCTGGCGTAGCTGCGCGAGCGAGATCAGCTTTTCTCGGACGAGTAGCTCGCCGAGCCTGTTCTGGTTCGCCATGTGAGGGAAAGCGTCGGTGATGCGGCGAAATCCGTCAATGGCTTCAATCGTGGTGGGCCGGCGGCCGCGCGGCGGCCGCTGTGGCAGACTGTAGTTCCCCCGCGTTTCGGTTAGATTCAGGCGGCGTTGGCGTTCTTCGATTCTATCTTCGGCAAGGGTCGCCAGGCGGCCGCGGCACGAACGGCGGAGCTCCGGGGCGATCTCGCGCGGGCCGCGGAGCTGTTCGGCGAGGCGGGCCAGCCCGAGGAGGCGGCGCGCGTGATGATCTTGCGCGCCGACGGCGAGACCGATGCACGGGCGAAGCTGCAGTTCCTGGCGCAGGCCGCGCAGCTCGCGGCGGCGGGGAGCGATCGCCAGAAGGAGGCGAGGCTTCGTCGCGCGGAGCTGCTGCTGGCGCTCGCGGGCGATGCGAGCGTGAGCGCAGTCGCCCGTCACGAGGTGATCGAGGCGGCGCGCGATCTCGAAGGCATCGGCGAGCAGCTGAAGGCGGCGGAGGCGTTCGCGCGGGCAGGCGACAAGGAGGGCGAGGCGCGGGCGCTCCAGGCGGCAGGCGACGTGGAGCGCCTGGAGTTCCTCCTGTCGAGCGAGCAGTTCAAGGAGCGGACGTCGCGAGCGCGCGAGGACCGCACGAAGGACGTCGACCTGATGATCGCGTGTGGTCGCCGGCGTGAGGCCCTCGCGTCGCTCGACGATCTCCTGCGAGCGACGCCGGACGATGCTCCGCTGCGTGAGCGTGCGAATGCCGTCCGGTCGCGGATGGTGATGGCGCCCATCGTGTGTCTCGACATGCTGGGCGAGCGCTGGACGATGGTGCTGGGTGACGAGGTGGTGATCGGCCGAAGCGAGGGTGCGATCAAGGTGAGCTCGAACGCGGTGAGCCGACAGCACCTTCGCATCTGGCGCGAAGGCGACGACGTGGTGGTGCGTGACCTCGAGAGCCGCAACGGCACGCAGCTCCGCGGGATCAACCTGGCGGGCACGCTTCCGGTGCGTGAGGGCATCGATCTCAAGCTGGGTCGCGAGGTGTCGCTGCGCATCGCGCCGTGCAAGCGTCTGGGCGGTGCGGTGGAGATCGAGGTGGCGGGACAGCGTTACGTGGCGTGCCTCGGCAAGAATTGCCTGCCCGTCGACGGCCTGACGCTCTCGACGGGCGCCGACGGCTGGGTGGAGCTGATGGCCCATGGCACCCATGCGTACGTCGCGGGCGTGGAGTGGACACAGCGCGCGACGCTGCTGGCGGGCGACGCGATCGCAACGGCGCGGGCGGGGCAGGTCGTCGTGAAGGTGGTGTCGACGTAGGCAATGGATGTCGCTCGCTGCGCGAGACCACGTCAGCGCGGTGCCGCAGCGTCTCGTCGGCAACCGCCGAGACCCACTCGGCGACGCGGCGGGCGGAGACGGCGGGGACGGCCTTCTCGAGCGCGACGGCCATCTCCTCGGCCGTCTCGAAGCGGTCGGCGGGGGCACGGGAAAGCCCTCGCATGACGACGGCGTCGAGCTCGGGTGAGATTCCCTTCCTGAACTTGCTCGGCGGTGGGAGGTCGCCGAGGAGGATGAGCGCGACGACGCTTCCAAGGCCCGCCTGCCCGTAGAGCGACTCGCCTACGAGGCTCTCCCACAGCACAACGCTGGCCGAGTAGATGTCGCTGCGCCGATCGACGGGCTCGAACGTCAGCTGCTCGGGCGACAT
>JAYTZB010000762.1:0-1725 GCA_043742085.1 Polyangiaceae bacterium | reverse complement strand
ACGTCGACGACGCACAAGACCTTCCGCGGCCCGCGCGGCGGCATGATCTTCTGCAAGAAGGTGCATGCTGCAGCGATCGACAAGGCGGTGTTCCCGGGCCTCCAGGGCGGCCCGCACAACCACACGACGGCAGCCATCGCGGTGGCCGCGAAGGAGGCGATGGATCCGTCCTTCAAGCAGTACGCGCACCGCATCGTCGAGAACGCCACCATCCTCGCGAAGGCGCTGATGTACCACGGCTTCGCGGTGACCACCGGCGGCACCGACAACCACCTGATGCTCGTCGATCTCACGAACAAGGGCATCGCCGGCAAGCCCGCCGCGCAGGCGCTCGACCGCGCCGGCATCGTCGCCAACTACAACGCGGTGCCCTTCGATCCGCGCAAGCCCTTCGACCCTTCGGGCCTCCGCATCGGAACGCCTTCGGTGACGTCCCGCGGCATGGGCACCGCGGAGATGGAGCGCCTCGCGGCGTGGATCGATCGCGTCATCACCAAGTCGACCGACGAGGCGGAGATCGCCAAGGTCGCCGCCGAGGTGAAGGACGTCTGCGCGCGATTCCCCGCGCCAGGCCTGCGTATCTGAGCCGCGCTCAGCAAGCCACGTGGGCCCACCCCGGGGGTCCATGTGCCACTCAAACGGGTGTGGCAGAGCTTTTTTGAGCTCCAACTATCTCCGTCGCATCTAGGCTTCGGCTCCTTGGTGGCCCGCCGCAAGAGCCTCGTGACGTGTGCGCTGCTCGTGATGGCGCTCGCGATCTTCGCGCGCTCGTCGGTCGCGCAGGCGGCGCCGCCGGCCGTGAGCAGCGAAGCGGCCGACATCGTCGCGCAGCCCCCGGCGTTCGACAAGTGGCGCGGGCTCAGCTTCGGCACGTACCTCGCGCCGAAGGCCGACTTCATCGCGGCCGACGGCGGCGTCGACGTGGTCTTCCACTTCCACGCGGGGCAGATGGCCGAGCGACAGATGAAGGAGAGCGGCGTCAACGCCGTCTTCGTCTCGTGCGGCTACGGCATCGGCAGCGGCGCATACGCCGATGCGCTCGCCAACCCGGCGCGCTTCGGGCGAATGCTGGACGAGCTCGTGAAGAACCTCGAGACGCAGACGGGCAAGACCGGCGTCCACGTCCGTCGCCTCGCGCTCGCCTCGTGGAGCGCGGGCTTCGCGGCGGTGAGCAAGATCCTCGCGGTCGACCGCTACTACGCGATGGTCGACACGGTCATCCTCAACGACAGCCTCCACGCGCAGTACAAGGATCCGAACCCGAAGACCGCGGCGCAGGGCGCGGATCGCGTCGACGTCCGGATGATGCGCGCGTTCGTTCGCTTCGCGAAGGACGCCGCGGCCGGCAAGAAGACGATGGCGATCACGCACTCGTCGATCATCCCGCCGGACTACGCGAGCTCCGCCGAGGCGACCCAGGCGCTGCTCACAGCGATCGAGGTCCCCAGCATCGTGCTCGACGCCGACGCGCAGGTGGCCGCTCCTTCCTGGCGTTCGATGACGCTGTTCAAGCGCGCCGACACGGGAAACCTCCACGTTCGCGGGTTCCGCGGTCGCGGGCCCAAGGATCACTTCGAGCACCTCTATCTCATCGGTGAGGTGCTCCGGTCCTGGGTGGCTCCGCGGTGGAAGCGGGAAGAGAGACTCGTCTATACTCTCGCGGGTGAGCAGCTCTGATCAGGGCGGCGACGCCAAGGCGCCGCCGACATCTACGCCTCCGTCCAG
>JAYTZB010000761.1:0-4091 GCA_043742085.1 Polyangiaceae bacterium | reverse complement strand
GCGGCACCATGGTCACGCCGGACGGCGGCGACAGCTCGGCGCCCTCGACGTGTGGCAACCCGACCGGCGCGCCGGAGCGGCTCCTCCTGACCGCCAACGGCACGAGCACGAGCGAGGTGGTCGCGTTCAACCTCGGCACCAAGATGGTCGACGGCCGCTTCGATTTCGAGGCCGGGACGGGGCAGTCGTTCTCGTTCGGCACCGACCCGTACGTGGTCGAGCAGGGCGGTGACGTCGTCGCGCGCATGAACGCGCAGCGCCCGTGGGAGGCCGTCGCGAAGTGGAACGTCGCCGGCGACGACCGCACCGACGGCGGCCCCAACGCGCAGCCCGTTTCGGTGGTCGTGCCCTCGTGCAAGAAGGGCTACGTGCTCCGCTTCGAGAGCAACAAGATCGCCGTCATCGACACCAACCACACGGGCGACGCCGGCGTGCCCGAGAGCTACATCGATCTCTCGTCGCTCGTGCAGACCGACGACAAGGACGGCCGCGTCGAGATGACGTCGGCGCTCTATGTCCCGAGCAAGAAGCTCATCTACGTGCTGCTCGGCGGCTGGGACCGGAACAAGGTCGCTCTGGACGGCTTCACGGCGCTCTGCGCGACGAGCAAGCCGAGCATCATCGCCATCGACCCCGACACCAACATGGTGGTGTCCCTGGGCGGGACCGCGCCCGGCGGAGGCATTGCGCTCGTGGGCTACAGCCCGGCGCTCGGCAACGCCCTCGTCTACGACGCCGCGCGCGATCGCATGCTCGTCTTCAACAGCGGCTGCAACGCCGACATGGGCGGCGGCGTCGCGGGCGCCGTGACGAGGCGCACCGTCGACGAGGCCAACCTCGCGACGAAGCAGTCGAAGACGCTGCTCACCGTGAACGACCTCGGCTACCCCGGCACGCTTGCGCTGCTCGATGGGAATCGCGCGGCGCTCACGTTCTTCTTCCCGAACCAGGCCTTCTTCTGGGATCCCTCGGCGCCGGTGCTCGGCCCGGAGATCCCGGGCTCGCTCGACTACGGCGCGTTCGCCAAGAACGGCGACCTCGTCGGCGGTCGTCGCGCCACGATCGACGGCGGCGCGGTCATCCAGGTCCGCTCGGTGCCGTACACCTCGGGCGACGGCGGCTCGCTCGACGCCGCGGCGGTGCAGACGCTGGGCACGAATCCGTTCACGTCGAACAGCGGCTTCGTCGGCGGCGCCGAGGTGTGGCCGCGACCCTGACCCGGCGGCACCACGAGCGCTCTCGGCCCACGTTCCATGGGCCGAGAGCGCCATCGCGACCGATCAGTGGCAGTACTGCGACGTGACCGCTCGACCGCAGTTGGCAGCGGGGCCTACCAGACGCGTGTTCGTGAGGTTGAGGAACGCTGGCTCACGCGTCGAGTAGCCAGAGGCGCCGACCTCCGGCACACTACGGAAGCAAGGGCCGCTTCCTCCGGCGCATGCGCCGGTGGTGGAAGCGAGGAGCGCCCCGCGCCCGAGGGTGTTGTCTGGCGCCCTGCCATCCACCGGGATGATGACCTGCGGATGATCGAAGGGCGCCTTGTCGAACGCGGCGCGTTCGTCGGTGAGCTCGAGGAGGAAGTCCACGAGCGCGACCTTCTCGTCTTCACTGAGGTTCGACTGGCCCTCGACGTTCAGGTTGACCAGGTTGAAGTCGCGATGCGCAGCGTTGGTGATGGGGAAGTCCCCGCCGCGCGTGTAGAAGTCGACCACCTGACGCAACGTCAACGTGCCGCCGTTGTGGAAGTACGGCCCCGTCAGCTCGACGTCGCGCAGCGGCGGCGCCTTGAACGCACCGTCACGAAGCACTCGGTTCGGCGTGGGCCACGTTCCCATCAGCTCGGTGCGCGCGAAGTTGAGGCCCTCGTTCTTCCTGGCGCCCGGATTGATCGGCCCCAGGACATCGAGGAAGCCTTCCAGCATCGCGACGTCGGTGAGGGTGTTGACCCCGGCGAACGGCTCGTCCAGCTCAGGCTGAGAGTCCCCCACCGGAATGCCGTTTGCGAAGGGCGCCAGGTACGGCGGTAGCAGCGGATTGACCGGCTCGTCGGTGCCGCCCGGGTTGATCTGCTGATCTTGTGCGGACTCCACGAAGAGCCCGCCCTCCGGTCCCAGGCTGGGATCGAACGTGGTCATGGCCGTTCCCGGCTGGAAGTCGGTGCCGCCGAGATTCATGAGTGTGAGCGTGGCGAGCGACAGCGGCCAGCCGAAGGCATCCGTCCCGCCGCGCCCGATATCGTTGTCGATGGGACGGACGCCGATGTTGTAGACGCCGTTGTCGATGAATGCCTGCCCGGCACCCTTGTACGTGGGCGCGTTGAAGGTGCCGTCGGGATAGGCAATGCCGTTGTCGGGATTGGGCACCAGGCTCTGATTGATGAACCTGCGCTCGAGCGCGTCCTGACCGTTCTCGGCGATCTCGGACTCCAGCAGGAAGCCGGAGATCAGCCGCGCCCTACCGAGCGGCTCGTTCAGGAGCTCGACTCCGGGCGCGGTCGGCGCGAACTCCGACGCGAAGTCGGGGAGCTGCGCCTTGAACGTGAAGGGCATCGTGTGGTCGGTCAACGTGGGCATGTTGTGGCACGCGCCGCACCGGCCGCTCCTGAAGCTCGGGTTCTTCAGCGAGAGGTTCGAGGCAAAGAAGATATCCATACCCAGCAGAGGATCGCGATCGCCGGGCTGGCGCGTTCCGCCAGCAGGGGTCTGCGTCGCGCCTCCGCCGCCCTCGGCCGTGGCGTGCGTCAGCGCGACGACGCCAGGATCGCGCTTGAAGCGCCCGAGCTCGCGAAAGCAGTTTCGTTGCGTGGCGCTCGTGCAGTTCAGGAGATCGTCCACCAGCAGCCGCTCCGACGTATCGCCGAGGCTCATGAACGCGTCCGGGTTTCCCTCGAGGAACTGGTCGAACGGCGTGTCGTCGAGCACCAGGATCTGCACCCACAAATTCACCGATAGTCCCCAGAAGAGGCTGAAGTTGCCCTCCATCTGGCTGAACTGGTTGGTATCGCCTGCACGTGCGGCACCGTTTGCTATCGAGAGCACGAACCCGTCGAACGGGTCCGCCGTATTCGCCGTATTCACCGCGCCGTTCGTGAGGATGGGAATGGCCGAAGCGCCCGAGCACTGATTCGGGTGGATGGAGGCGTTGCCGTCCGTGTAGCAACCATTGAGGTGACGATTGCTGCTCTGCCACAGCTCCGGGTAATAGGCATTCTGGATGAGCGCATTGTAGGAGAGGCAGAGTCCTGGCTTGCCGCTGGCCCGCTGGCTCAGTGCCGCCGCGGAGCAGAGCGTGCTGGGACTGGGATTACCAGGCTGATTCGAGTAGGGACCGAGCACGCTGTCGTTCGGGTCCACGAGCTGGTTGGCGAGAGGCGTGACACCGGCCTGGAGCAGCTTCTTTCCGATCTTGGGCCAGTTGCGTCCGAGGAAGGACATCTCGAATTCGCTGAGCGCCGGCCCCGTCGCCAGGGAGGCTACGCTCGCGAACTTTATGAGCTGCCGAGTCGCAGTCAGACCTCCGCCACGAGGGTTGGTCACGAAGACGTGGGACTGCGGATCCGCTGCGCCGAACACGCTGCCGCCGTTGAAGTCGTGGCGGGCGCGACCGTCCCAGAAGTTGTCGAAGTTGAAGGCGGCGCCCTGCATGGTGGGGGTGTTGCGGGGCTCGACCCGCCGGATGCCCTGGAATCCAGGTATGGGATCCACCTCGTTGCCTTGCGCGGTCCTGAGATCGGGCATGACGGCGCGCACGCCGTTGCTCGCCGGCTGGAACGCGCCGACGGGCGCGATGTCGGTGAACTTGTCGAACACTACCCCCATCGAAGACACGACGTCGTTCACGTCGCTGACGATGTTGTTCTTGTCACACACGATGACGTCGCCGGCGATCGGATGATCGAGGGCTGGGGTAACGGCGGAGACGTTCGCCACGATGGGGGTTACGCACGCGGGGTCGCCGGCAACATCGGGGTCGTTCAGCTTGTGCAGCGGAAAGTCCGTGGCCACCAGATCACGCTCGTTGGGCTGCATGAGCTGAAACGTCAAATCACCGCCCAGGTGGTTGGGGTTGATCTGGTTCTTGGTCCGCGTGTC
>JAYTZB010000760.1:0-11487 GCA_043742085.1 Polyangiaceae bacterium | reverse complement strand
GGATCCCAGACGAGCTCGACGTCGCCGCCGGGGCCGCGGTGCCATCGCTCGCGGGCCGACGTGCGGAGGTTCTCGTCGATCTCCTCGCACGCGAGATCGACGGCGTGCTCGGAGAGCAGATGCGCGATGGCGCGAAGGAGCCACTCGGGAAAGAGATGGCGCTCCTGCGACGCGACGAACGCCTTCCGGATGCTCTCGAGGAACAGCCGCGCCGATGCCGGATCGAGCGCGCGCCGTACGTCGGGGACGATGGCATCGACATGCGTCGGTCGCTGGAGCGCGAGGCGACCGGCTAGGGCGTCGACCTCGGCGCGCGTGACCGGCTCGCCGTCGCGCCACAAGAGGCGGGGCATCTCGGTGCCCGCGAGCCATGAAGGCGGCTTGGGCTGCCGTGGCGCCATGAGCGCGGCGCGGGCGCGCGCCACGAGCACGTCCTCGCCGGTGGTCTTCGGGACGAGCGGCTCGGCGCCGGAGAGCTTCTCCAGCGCCGACGTCAGCTGCACGCGCGTGCGCGCATCACGCTCGCGCGCGATCGCCTGACGGAGGATGGGGATCGCCGACGCGTCCCCGGTCACCGCGAGGAGGGCTGCGACGGCGCGGCGGGTTCCGGGCGCGCTCGCATGGAGGAACGGCATCGCATGGCGCGCGGCGGCGGGCCCACGGCGGAGGAGGACGTTCATCGCGAGCTCGCGGGTCGGCGCGTCGTCGAGGAGCGCGCACAGCGACGCGTCGTCGACGCGCTCGGCATGATCGAGCACGAGCTTCGCCCACAGCGGACGTCGCACCGCGGGCGCCTCGTTGGCGAGCACCGTCTGCACCGGCGTCGCCGCGCGATCGCCGAACGTCGCGAAGAAGCCCTTCACCAGCGCATCCGTGAGCGCCTTCTTCGCCGGATCGAGCGTGGCGATCACGCGGATCGCCACCCAAGGCGCCTCGACGCGGTTGCCGAACGCGCGGAGCACGTGGAGCCAGGGCCCGGCGAGCGCCGCACCGAGATAGGGGAGGCCGCTGCCGTAACGCGGGACCGCATGGAGGCCCTCGATGGTCCACCGCGCAGCGGTCACGAGCGCCGACGGGCCGATGCGATCGATGGCCTCGAGATCGACGGCAGCCGGGGTGAACATGCCCGCGGCCTCGGCGGCAGGGGGAAGCAGCTCGCGCACGCGCGCCCGCTCGGAGGGCTCGACGTTCTCCTCGAGGAGCGCGAGCACGGTAGCTCCGCCGGCGAGCGCCTTCGCGGCACGCTCGAATCCCGCGGCGTGCTGTCGGTCGCGCGCCTCGACGAGCAGCGCGCGGGCGGCCTCGATGTCACCCCCCTGCACGCGGAACGCGAGGCGCGTCAGCGTCTCGTCCATCGCCACGGACTGTCGCGCGGGCGGGGACGAGCCGCAAGCAAACCGTCGCACCGAGCGAGCGTTTTCTGCTCTGCTCGGCATCGAACCGCAGCAAGAGGCACCCTTGAAACACCGCAACCGCACATCCGCATTCGCGCTCGCCACCGTCGTCGTCGCTTCCTCGCTCGCCATCGCGTGCGGAGGGCCGCCCACCCCGTCCACGGGAGGCATCGGCGAGGCCGCCGCGCACGCTCCCGACGAGAAGCCGAGCGACGCCGCGAAGAGCTCAGGCCCCGACGGCAACGGCACGCACGTCGGCGAAGCGAAGACCGTCGAGAGCAACGCGACAGCGGCAGGCGCGGCACCCGCCGGTCCGACGCTCGGCGAGACGCCCGACGCGAAGCTCGGCACCGCGCCGTCCGGCTTCGGGATCGCCGTGGGGCAGAAGGCGCCCGACGCGACGCTCGACGACCTCACCGGCAAGAAGCAGAAGCTCTCCGACCTCTACAAGGCGGGCCCCACGTTCGTCGTGTTCTATCGCGGCGGCTGGTGTCCGTTCTGCAACCTGCAGCTCCACGATCTCGCGGCGGCGAAGGCCGATTTCGACAAACGCGGCATCAAGCTCGTCGCCATCAGCGTCGACAAGCCGAGCGAAGAGGCGAAGACGCAGGCAAAGGACGGCGTGCCGTTCCCCATGCTCTCGGACTCGAAGCTCGTGGCGCACAAGGGCTTCAAGGTGGTGCATGCCACGAGCGACGACGAGCAGAAGAAGATGGCGAGCTTCGGCGTCGACCTCGGCGCGTACTCGGGCGAGGCGCACAAGAGCTTCGCCATCCCGTCGGTCTTCCTGGTCGACAAGGGTGGCGTGGTGCGGTTCGCCCACGTCGACGAGGACTACAAGACGCGGCCCAGCGCGAAGCAGCTCCTCGGCGTCGCCGACAAGCTCGGCATGAAGTAGGCATCAACGAGGTCAGGGCGCGAGCGCGCAGGCCACGCCGGTCTCGGCGCGGCCGCAGAGATCGGCGCGGCCGTCGCCGTTGACGTCGCCGAGCTGCAATGTCGCGGCGAGCTCGGGTCGCTGCCAGCCCTGCGCGCGGAGGGCTTCGGCGTCGAGCCAGATCGTGGCGCGCGTGAAGCCATGCGCGGTGGAGAGCGCGCACACGATGGCGCCGCTCTCGCCGTTCGCGTTCGCGCTGGCTCCGCAGACGTCGGCGCGTCCGTCGCCGTTGAGATCGCCGAAGCGGATCGCGCCGTCGCCGAAGTCGGACGCGGCGCTCCAGCGCTCGACCTTGCCGAAGCCCTTGCCGGTGGAGATGGCGCAGACGAGGCCGCTCGGCCCGCGTCCGCAGACGTCGGCGCGTCCGTCGCCGTCGACGTCGGCGAGCTGGATGGTCGACGCGTAACGCGCGTCGGCCCAGCCGCGGGCATCGCTCAGGTCGGCGAGCCACGCGCGCCCGGCATCGAAGCGCCGGCCGAGGTTCTTCGCGCAGGCGATGCCGGTGGCGGTGCGCCGGCACGCGTCGGCCTTGCCGTCACCATCGACGTCGGCGAAGGCGAAGGCGAGATCCTGCGAAGCGGCGTGAGCGTCGTCGGACCAGGCGCGGAACGGACCGAGCTCGCCGACCACGTTGGACGCTGCGCAGGAGATCCCGCCGGCGGCTGCGATGCAGACGTCGGCCTGACCGTCGCCGGTGACGTCCGCGAGATGGATGTCGCCCGCCGGCACAGCGCTCGGCGGCGCGGCGCCGTGCACGGCGCGGAAGACCGTGCGGGGGAGCCGGTCGTCCGAAGTCGGTGTACTCTGCACGGAGACCGCGCACGTGATACCCAGCGCGCCCTTGCCGCAGACGTCCTCGCGGCCGTCGCCGTTGACGTCACCGATGCGCACCGTCGCCGGATCCCAGCGATGCGCGTCGGAGAGGTCGGCCTCGTGATGACGCAGCACCGGCGCGGAGAAGCGCAGCACCGGCGCCGCGAAGACGAAGCCGCGCGCCTCGAGCTGCGGGATCATCGCCTGCGCCACGTCGAGGCCATAGGTCGAGCCGACATGACCGACGCGATCGTGGAGGAGCACGATGCCGTGACCGGCGCTCTCGATCGCGGCGACGTAGCGCGCGGCGACCACCGAGGGCTTCATGCGCAGCGATCCGCCGGGACCGGCGCGCTCGCACTCGAAGACGCCGAGCGGCCCGCGGCAATGGAGCGACTCGTCCCAGTCCTTGCGATCGATGTCCCAGGCGACCGGGCCGACCATGCGACCGAGGTAGGGATCGCCGTCGACGATGCCCGCCGCGAACGAGCCCCAGCCGCCCCCCGGCGCGCGGAAGAGGCGCAGCTCGTTGGTGAGGAACGGATCGAGGTTCTGCTGGTTCTCACGGAGCTCGCGGTCGACGGTCCGCGCGCCCGCGGCCTCGCGGAGGATCACGTGATTGAGCGTGTGGTTGGCGACGCGATGACCGAGGCCCACGAGATCGCCGAGGACGGGGAGAAACTCGTAGCCGCTCACGAACACGCCCTTGCCGTCGCCGGGGTCGTCGGAGAGGCCGTCGATCCAGGACGCGACGACGAAGAACGTTGCCGAGATGCGGCGGCGCTTCAGGTACGCGGCGAGCTCGAGGGTGTTCGCGTCCGGGCCGTCGTCCCACGTGAGGGCAATGACCTTGTCGGGGAAGGCGTGGCCGTCGATGCGGGTGTGCGGGGCGAGAGGGAGAGCGATCGCGGGCGCGGGCGCGGGCGCGGGCGCGAGCGCGGGTGCGTCCGGCGCCGGCGGGTCGGTGCACGCGGTCAGCGCCAACAGGGCGAGCGCGAGGGCAGGGCGGCGCGCGGACACAGCGCGAGCGTATCGCATTTCGAGGCGAGCCCTACAAAGGCGGGGCTACAGTTCTCCGCGTGAAGGTCGAGCCTGGGCAGCTCATCGGCGGGAAATACGAGCTCGAGAGGCTGCTCGGCAAGGGGAGCATGGGCGAGGTCTGGCGGGCCCGTCACGCGACGCTCGAGGACTCGTACGCGGTGAAGCTGATCGACGTGCGGCGCGTGCCCGATGCGGCAGGGCGCTTCCAGCTCGAGGCGCACATCGCGGCAAAGCTCTCCAAGAAGACCCGCCACATCGTCTCGGTCACCGATCACGGCGAGGACGACCAGATCGCGTACCTCGTCATGCAGCTCCTCGATGGCGTGTCGCTCGAGCAGCGCATCGAGGAGGCCGCGCCGCTGCCGACCTCGGAGGTCGCGACCATCGTCACGCAGGTGGCACGCGCGCTGAAGCACGCGCACGACGAGGGCTTCGTCCATCGCGACATCAAGCCGGCCAACATCTTCCTCACCAAGGACGAGGACGGGCGGACCGTCGTGAAGGTGCTCGACTTCGGGATCGCGCGCTCGCGCACGAAGGTCGCGACGCGCTCGCCGTTCGCGACCGCCAAGGACACCGTGGTCGGGACGCCCAGCTACATGAGCCCCGAGCAGACGCTCGGTATACAGGCTGTCGATCATCGCTGCGATCTGTGGTCACTCGCGGTCGTCGCCTACGAGGCGCTGTCCAAGGAGCTCCCCTTCGAGGGCGAGACACTCCAGGAAGTCCTGATCAACATCGGGATCGGGCGCGAGATCCCGCTGCGCGTGCGGCGCGACGATCTCCCGGACGCGGTCTATCGCTTCTTCGAGATGGCCTTTGCCGACGAGCTGGAAGAGCGCTTCGCATCGGCGACCGATCTCGCGACGACGTTCGCGCGCGCGGTGGGTCTGCCGGCGGAGCGCGCGTCACTGTCGCCACCGCTGTCGATGACGCCCGCCAGCACCGCAGGCGGGAGCGCGGCTCTTCCTCCCGCAGCGAACGACGAGCCGGCCGCCACGCGCGAGAGCCCCGATCACGACGACACGACCATCGAGCTGCCGATGCAGCGCGGCTCGCGACGCGTGGTGCTCTTCGCGGTGCTCGGCGCGGCGGCGCTCATCGCGCTCGTGGTCGGCGTCGCGCTACGCGGAGGCTCAGCGGTGGTGGCGCAGCGACGCGAGGCGAATGCGGCGGTCGGCGATGCCGGTACGACCGGCGCGGGCCAGCCGTCGTCGCGTTCGCCGTGGTCGATTTCTCCGTCGCGCTCGGCCGCCGCTTCGTCGTCGTCGTCGTCGAGCGTCGCGCCCGCGGTGTCGTCGCCGTCATCCTCCGCGCCGCCGCGCCCGCTCGGCGCTCCGCAACCTCCGCCGCCGCTCACGCCATCGTCGTCGGCCGCATCATCGGTCGCACCCGCCGCGTCGACACCACCCGAGGCATCGAGCGCACCGCCCCCCGATCCCGTCCCGGCCCCCGCACGCTCCGTCGACCGCGGCGAAGTGTTCTGAGCGGAGTCGCGACGCCGCGTTTTCAAGAGAGCCGGTGAGCGTCGCGACCGGCAGCCGGTCAACCGAAGAGCGCGCGAGCAACAGATCGGCCTCACCGCCCACGCAGGCGCGCTTCTTGCGCACATGGAGAAGATGCGTCGAAACCGCGGTAGCTAGCGCGATGCTGACGCGGTCGCGGGCTCGGCGGCGATTGGCGCGTCGCTGCAGCAGCGGAAGCCGATCTGGTAGTAGCGGAAGTCCTCGGCGTGGCCGTCGGTGAGCGGGCGGCAGCGGCCGCGGACCCAGCTCCAGTAGCCGCCCTTCAGCGCGCTCTTGTGCGGCTTGCCCTTCTCGTTGACCACCCACTCGTCGACGTTGCCGGTCATGTCCTGCACGCCGAACGCGCTCTTGCAGCGATCGCGCGCGCCGCTCGGCTCGCCTTGCCACAAGCGCTTCGTCTCGGCGGCGCGGCGCGCAAGGTTGCGGAGGTCGTCCTCGTGGACGCTGATGGGCGGCTTGTCGATGTTGCACGCCGTCGCGTCACGCGAGAGGCCGTACGGGTAGGGGAGGCGCTCGGGGCCTTCGCACGCGAGCGTCCACTCGCTGTCGTTGCACAGGCGCTTGCCGGCGCTCGCGCACACCACACGCGCCTCGAGCCAGCTCTTCATGACGAGCGGCTTCTCGCCCGGCAGGTTCGGGTACTCGAACCGATCCATGCAGAAGTGCTTCCGCACCGTGGCGGTCACGCACGGCTCGGAGGGCTCGAACTCGGCGCAGCGACCCTTGGTGTTGTCGTTCACCCACTTCCGGCACTTCTGCTCGGGGAGCTCGGGGCAGTAATCACCGGCCACCTCCACCATGCCGGCGGCGCATCCGCTCTCGCTCGGCGCGCTCGCTGCCGGCGGCGGGGCGGCGGCGGCTCGGACGAAGGCGTCGACCTCGTCGTTCTCCGACCTCGCGACCTGCGCGTGGGACACGACGGCGACGACCACCGCCATCGCCACGCACGGCAACGAGACCCTCTTCCCCACGCTCCCAGCCTAACCGACCGTGGTGACGCATCGCGATTTTCCGGCGAAAAGGCGGCATTCGAGCTAAGGAACGACGGCTTTGACCGACGCGCTACTCACGCACGAGGTGAACCGGCGAAAGACCTTCGCCATCATCTCTCACCCCGACGCGGGCAAGACCACGCTCACCGAGAAGCTCCTTCTCTACGGCGGAGCCATCCAGACGGCCGGCGCCGTGAAGGCGAAGCGCGGTCGCGCGTCGGCGGTCTCCGACTGGATGGAGCTCGAGCGCGAGCGCGGCATCTCGATCACCACCAGCGTCATGCAGTTCCCGTATCGCGGGCTGCAGATGAACCTGCTCGACACCCCGGGCCACGCCGACTTCAGCGAGGACACCTACCGCACGCTCCACGCCGTCGACGGCGCGGTCATGCTCCTCGACTGCGCGAAGGGCGTCGAGGCGCAGACCAAGAAGCTCTTCCGCGTCTGCAAGCAGCGCAAGATCCCCATCTTCACCTTCGTGAACAAGATGGATCGCCCCGGACGCGATCCCTTCGAGCTGGTGGGCGAGGTGGAGAACGTCCTCGGCATCGGCGTCTACCCGATCACGTGGCCGATCTTCCGCGATGACATCTTCCGCGGCGTCTATCACCGGCTCGCGCACCGCGTTTACCTGTTCGACGCCGAGCACGCGAAGTCGAGCGCCGCGCACGGCGCCGAGATCCCGCCCGTGGTGGTGAGCGGCATCGAGGATCCCGTCCTCGAAGAGCAGCTCGGACCGCGCGGCTACAAGCAGCTCCGCGACGAGGCCGACCTCCTCGAGGCCGCGGGGGACGCGTTCGATCCCCAGCGCTTCGCGACCGGCAACGTCTCGCCGATGTTCTTCGGGAGCGCCATCAACAACTTCGGCCTCGAGGCGTTCCTCGAGAGCTTCTGCGACCTCATGCCGGCGCCGGCGCCGCGCGAGACCACCATCGGCAGCATCGCGGCCGACGACGAGCGCTTCAGCGCGTTCGTCTTCAAGATCCAGGCGAACATGGACCGCGCGCATCGCGACCGCATCGCGTTCGTGCGGATCTGCTCGGGCCGTTTCGACCGCGGCATGAAGGTCCGCCACGTGCGCACCGGCCGGGAAATCCGCCTCGCCAACCCCACGCAGTTCATGGCGCAGGATCGCGCCATCGTGGAGCAGGCCTACGCCGGCGACGTGCTCGGCATCTACGATCCGGGCATCTTCGAGATCGGCGACACGCTCACCGACGGCCCCGAGTTCAAGTTCGAGGACATCCCGAGCTTCGCGCCCGAGCACTTCGCGCGCCTCGTGATGGCCGACCCCATGAAGCGGAAGCAGCTCCAGAAGGGCATGGAGCAGCTCGCCCAGGAAGGCACCATCCAGCTCTATCGGCCGCCGGAGTCGCGCTTCGGTGACGTGGTGCTCGGCGCGGTCGGTCAGCTCCAGCTCGAGGTCGTGAAGTACCGCCTCGAGGACGAGTACTCGGTGAAGATCCGCTACGAGTCCGTGCAGTGCGTCCACGCGCGGTGGATCACGCGCAAGGACGGCAAGCCCGTCGACCTTCAGTGGTTGAAGGAGAAGCGGACCGGCACCGTCGTCGTCGACGTGCGCGAGCGGCCCGTCATGCTCTTCGCGGGCGACTGGCAGCTCAACGCCGCGCTCCGCGATCTGCCGGAGCTCGATTTCCTCGAGACCGCGAGCGGCGTCCTCGTCCGGCAGTGACCTAGGTCGCGGATCCAGATCATGCGGGTTCGCATGCATGAACGACCGGTTTTTGCGGACTCGCGCGCATCGTCGCGGTGAGACCTCGCGTGGCCTGCACCGTGCAGAGCATCCCACCGAGGTCGACATGCGAAGCACCACCTATGCACTCCTCTCCGTCGTGATCGCTACTGGCGGCATCCTCGCCAATGCGTGCTCCAGCGCGCCGGCGAGCACCGGCCTCTCGCAAAACGATCAGACGGCGACCGGCCCGACCAACACCCCGACCGGCACCGGCGCGACGAGCACGTCGAGCCCCGCGCCCGCCGCAACGGCCGCCCCCGTGGCTCCGCCCGCGACGGACGGCGGCGTCGTCGATCCCGACGCGGGCGTTCCCGCGGCCGACGCCGGTCTGCCGCCGCCGCCGCCGGTCCAGCAGGACTGCTCGGCGACCACCACGTACGCGGCGTGCGGTCAGTGCTGCGACGCCAACCATCCGCCCGGCTACAAGGTCGCCGAGGACGCGTTCAACGCCTGCATCTGCACGACGCCCGGCGTCTGCGCGCAGGCGTGCGGCGCGAGCCTGTGCGCGGGCCAGGACCCGTCGGGCCAGTGCCAGCAGTGCCTCCATTCGAACAAGGCGCAGCAGTGCGACGACGCCGCGGGCATGGCCTGCCAGGCGAGCCCCGCGTGCACCGCGAGCGAGCAGTGCTTTCAGCAGAGCGCGTGCGATCAGAAGCAGTGACCCCGAGTCGGAATTCCTGCGACGAGTGACGCCGGCCATGCTCTTTGAGCTCGATGGTTCACCGGCGTTCGCTTTCTTTCGGTTTCCCCGGCTCGCTCGCGTTCTCGTTCCTGGTGGTGGCCGCTCCGGCGTGCTCCGGCGGATCGACGACGACGGGCGGCGCGCAGTCGGGCCTGCCCGAGACCAAGAAGGTCGCTGACCTGAGCGCCCCCGAGACCACGCAGCTCTGCGATTTCTTCGCGAATCAGCTGGGCGGCTACGGCCAGTCCACGACCATGCAATGCGACGGAGGCACCTCGAGGCGATCCGCTCCGAAGTCCCGGGCGGTCTGCGTCGACGGCCTCGGGATGATCCCCGCCGGCTGCTCGATCACCGTCGCAGAGCTGGAAGCCTGCTTCAACGCGGTGGCGACCTCCTCCTGCGCGCACGAGGCCCCGCCCGCCTGTACCCGTCTCAACCAGCCCGAGTGCGGGAGTGCGACGACGATGACGACGACGACCGGAGACGATGCCGGGACCGGCACGTCCAGCTGCAGCTACGAGTGCAGCGGCGCTTGCACGTGCGCGAGTGGCACCCACATCGGCAGCGCCTGCCAGAAGACCGACGCCGCGAGGTCCGACTATTGCTCCGCCCTCTGCTGCGGACGTTGACCCGGCGCAGCTAGAGACCGAAGTCGATCTCGACGCCATAGGTGAGGCCCAGCCAGTAGCTGTGCATCACCTCGTGGCGCTCGAGGCCGAAGAAGTGGCCGCGGCCCATCGTGCCGAACGAGGTGTTGCGCGTCCTGCCGAAGCGTACGAACGAGCCGAGCACGAGCTCGTCGGCGAACGAGAGCATCGAGCCGCCCTGCCGCGCAGCCACGCCGGGGATCCACACGGCGGTGCCGCGCAGGCCGATGCGCGCCCGCGCGCCCGCGTCGAGCTCGGCCCGCACCTCGACCGGGAGCTCGAGCCCGCCGGGAACGCGCGCCGTGATGCCGGAGACGCCGGCGCCGCCGAAGATCGCCACGTATCCGGTCGGGCCGAACGCCCAGCCGATGCCTGTAGGATACACGTGAACGCCGTACGCGAAGCCGGCGGGGAAGCCCATGCCCAGCTCGAAGTCGCTGCCGAACGCGTAGCCGAGGTGCTTCTTCGTGTAGACCGCGCGGCCCGAGAGGCCGACGGTGGCGCGCTCGGCGAGGCCGCCGGCGTCCTCGGGGCGCTTCACGCGCGCGACGCCCGCGAACATCTGCGCGACGGCGACGCCGTAGTCGCGCTGGCGCTCGCTCGGCTCGGCGCGCTCGTCGTAGAGCCAGCTGCGCTTGTCGGGCGCGACGTGGCCGTCGAGATCGACGCCGATGCGACCCGGGTTCACGGGCACGGTGATGCCGGGCGGCCAGAAGTGGACGCCGAGCGCGAGCCCGGTCACGTGACCCTCGACGCCTTCGCGGAGCCCGATGCGCGCGCCGATCAACCATGACTCGAGCTGTACGCCGGTGCCCGACTCGGTGACGCCGGCGCCGACCAGGCCGCGGTAGTCGCGGCCGATGGCGGTCGCCGGTAGCTCGACGTGGATCTCGCAATGCCTCAGAGATTCGCTGACGAAGGTGTTGCTGTTGGGGCCCGGGATGGGCCAGTACGTCGGGTGGCGCTCGCCGTAACGACGCACCTCCTTGTCGAGGCAGGTGTGGAGCGCGCGGATCTCCGCCACCGTGCCCTCGACGATGCCGTGAACCGCGACGTCTCCGTCGCCGAAGTACGAGAACGGGTCGCCCGTCTGCGAGCGGTACGCGCTCCCCATCAGCTCCCAGCGCACGGGCGTCTGGCCTGGGAGGTTGCCGACGATCCATGAGTGACGCGCCACCTGCTCGAGCGCCTCGGGCATCTCGCCGCTGAGCACCGCGATCCACGCGCGATCGCGCGGCGGCAACGTCGCAGGCACCGACGGTATCGCGCACGCCGCCGTCTGCGCGACGACGAGCGCGGCGACGGCCACGGCGAGAGACGAGCGGTTCATGACCAGCCATCAATACCCCGGTCGAGGTCGCGCGGGGAGCCGTGGTGGAACACGCGATGCACCGGCAGCGTGACGTCTTTCGAAAGGACGTTACGCCATGAGGAATCCGATCGTTCCGCTCAGCGCGGCAATCTCGATGCTGCTGGTGCCCGGCTGCAACCACGAGCGCACGGGCCAGACCACCACCACCGGCGCCGAAATCCTCACGTCCGGTGACGCCGTCTTCCAGCTCACCGCGCGCCAGTGCGAGCGCGAATTCGACTGCAACAACGTCGGAGCCGGCAAGCGCTACGAGGACAACGCGGCCTGCGAGCGCGAGGTCGCTCACGATCTGGAAGCCGAGCTCCGACCCTCGAAATGCACGTACGG
>JAYTZB010000759.1:0-2250 GCA_043742085.1 Polyangiaceae bacterium | reverse complement strand
CAGCCCGCGACCGCCGCGACGGAGGCCAGCGCACCAAGCGCGACGGATACCCCAAGCACTGCTGTAGTCACTGTTCGCATCGGGCACATCTATAACGCGTGATAGCGTTCGTGGGTGGCGTCCGAGCGTCCTTCCGACAAGCAAGCGGTGGCGAGGTCGAAGAGCGATCGCCCGTCAGGTGGCGGCCCGGTCCGCAGGGACTCCGCCGAGCTCCGCGCATCGCGCGATCCTCTCGCGGACGTAGGCGTCAAGAACGGGACGCTCGTCGGCGGCACCTATCGCATCCAGGGCGTGCTCGGCGTCGGCGGAATGGGCGTCGTCGCCGGTGCGCTCGACGAGCGCTTGCAGCGTCGCGTCGCCATCAAGTTCGTCAAGTCGTCGATGATGGCGCTGCCGCAGATGAACGACCTCTTTGCGGAAGAGGCCCGCGCGATGGCGCGGTTGTCCCACCGCAATGTGCTTGCAGTCTACACCTATGGCGATCACAACGGGACGCCGTACTTCGCCATGGAGTACGTCGACGGCCAGACCGCCGACCAGTGGCTATCGAGCCACAAGGACGGCGCGCTGACCAACGTGGACGAGGCGGTGCGCATCGTCGAGCAGGCATGCACCGGCGTCGATGCCATCCACGCCACCGGCACGATGCATCGCGATCTCAAGCCGTCCAACTTGCTCATCGACAAGACGTTCCGCGTCGCGGTCGGCGACTTCGGCCTCGCGCGCGCGCCGGAGCCCGGCGGCGCGCCCGGCCCTCTCGTCGGAACGGCGGCGTACATGGCGCCCGAGGCGGCCTTCGGCGAGGACACCCCGCGCGAAGAGGCGCGCGACGTCTATGCGCTCGGCTGCATCGCCTACGAGCTGCTCGTGGGCCGTCCGCCGTTCGTCGGCGAGACGGACATGAACGTGCTGACGCAGCACGTCCTCCAGATCCCGGTGCCGCCGAGCGAGCGACGCCCGGGCCTCGCCACCGTCTACGACGACGTCGTCCTGAAGGCGCTCGCGAAGAACGTCGACGACCGCTACCTCAGCGCCGGCGCATTCCGCGATGCTCTCCTCGCCGCCCATCGCGGCACCGCGGATCCGACGCGCATCCTCGTCGCCGACGACGATCCCGACTGGCGCCAGATCCTCGTCTCCGCGCTCGTGGCGCGATTCCCTCGCTCCGTCGTCGATCAGGTCGGCGACGGTGCGGCGGCGCTCGAAGCGTTCGTCGACAACCCTTACTCTGTCGTGCTCGTCGATCTCGAGATGCCCGAGATGGACGGAACGAAGTTCACGGTGCTGCTTCGCGCCATCGACAGCGCGCATCGGACGCCGATCATCGTGCTCACTGCGGCCGGTGGGCCGAGCGAGTGGAAGCGGCTCTCGGCGATCGGTGCGGACGCGTTCCTCGTGAAGCCCGTCGATGCCGAGGATGTCGAGCTCGTGATTCGACGCACGCTGCGAGCCCGCCGCGCCGCGCATGCGGCAAATCCGTCGATGCCTCCGCCGCCCCTGCCGCCGCGCCCGTCGACCTAAGTCCCGGCTGCGCAGAAATGCACCGGCGCGCTGTGGGTGCCTCCAGGGCCCGAGCGTGAAATGTACGCAAATCTGCAAAACTCGCGGTTGGCCCGCCCGTTGCTGAGAGGGTCTGCACACCCGGTAACAACCACCGCAACCCTCTCGAAGCAGGTAAGAAAATGTCGATTGTCGCTTGGATCATTCTGGGACTCATCTCCGGCTTCATCGCGAGCAAGGTCGTGAACAAGACCGGCGAAGGTGTCGTCCTCGACGTCATCCTCGGCGTCGTCGGCGCGGTCGTCGGCGGCTTCCTGTTCAACACGTTCGGCACGGCCGGCGTGACCGGGCTCAACATCTGGAGCCTCTTCGTCGCGTTCGTCGGCGCGGTCGTGGTGCTCGTGATCAAACACGCCATCATGGGCCGTGGTCGAGTCCACGCCTGACGCCTCCTGGCGAGCGCAGCAGCGCCCACTAGCTGAGGAAGGCTCGTCGCGAAAGCGGCGGGCCTTCTTCGTTTTGTCCCACCGTGGAGCACCTTCCGGTGGGATCGCCCTGGCTCGCGGCGCGTGTATCATCGGTCGACGTGAATGGCCGTTGGACAAGCTCGTCTATCCAACCGGTCCTGCGGCAGCCGTTGAATCGGGAGGGTTGAATGAGCTCGGATCGTGCGCGTCACTCGCGGCTGGCAGTCTTTGCGGTCGTCTTCATCGGATTCGCAGCGGCGTCCGCCGCATCGCCTTCGGTGGC
>JAYTZB010000758.1:0-10163 GCA_043742085.1 Polyangiaceae bacterium | reverse complement strand
GGCTTTCGCCTCTCGGAGCCAGTCGGGGCGAGAGGATTCGAACCTCCGACCCCTAGACCCCCAGTCTAGTGCGCTAACCAGGCTGCGCTACGCCCCGGGCCCGTCTCGTCCTTGGACTCGACGAACGCGACCCTACTCCGAGGCAAGCTGTGGAGCAAGAGGCTTTGCCGGAGGCAATTCGCCGAACGTCGCGTTGGCTTCGTGCAAAAGCGCGAGTGCATACGTCGCGGGATCAGGAGCCCAGCCGCGCATTAACGCCACGGTGAGCGGCGGCATGCGACGTGCGTTGGTCCGGCGTGGCGGCGCTGACGTGGCGCTGTCGAGGGGGGGAACATGATCACGACCACAGGCACCGTTGTCTTCACTCCGATCGCGTGCGCGCATCGACGCGTGAGGACCGCATGACACTCCAGCGGCTCACGCGGGAGCAGCCGCCGACCTCCTCACGTGCGCCTATCCGCGCGAAGGCGCTGTCGCACGATCGAATCCGGTCCGCGCCGCGCAGCGTGACCTCCGTCGATCGCGCTCTCGAGCTGCCGTCGTCGTCACACACCATCAGCCGCGAGCGTGAGCTGTCCCTCGTCAGCGAGCTCGCCCGTATCCTCGCGAGCACCCTCGACTACACGAGCGTGCTGCGCGACGTCGCGCGCCTCGTTGCCGAACGACTCCACTGCGGCTGTGTCATCGATCTCCTCGGCCCGCATGCGCCCATGCAGATCGCGCATCTCTCCGAGCACGCGGCTCACCGCGATCTTGCGTCGAACGTCACGCTGGCGCCCCTCGTCGCGGACGTGATGACGCGCCGACGTATCGCCGCTGCCGCGAGCAGCGAGCGCAGCCTGGACGGTCGCCGAGCTCGGGCCGTTGCCGAGCAGGCGCGCGTGGAGACGGGCGCCCCATGGCTCGTCTGCGCTCCGCTCGTCGCGGGCGCGGGCGAGCCGTACGGTGCGCTCACGATCTTCGGCTCGGCTTCCCAGACCGAAGTGCCGCAGGAGCTCGCTCGCGAGGTCGCAGAACGCATCGCGCTCGCGATCCGCAACGGTCGCCTCTACAACGCGGCGCTCGAGGCATCGCGCGGCCGCCAGCGTGTGCTCTCGCTCGTCGCTCACGAGCTGAAGAATCCGCTCGGCGTCATCTTGATGGGCGCTGTCCAGTCGCTCGAGAGCGGTCCGGACGGCGAGACCTGCGCCTGTCGACGCAGGGAGCTCGAAGCGATCTACCGATCGGCGAAGCGCATGAAGCACCTCGTCGGCGACCTCCTCGACCTCGCCTCGATCGAGGCGGGCAAGCTTTCGGTCAAGCCCGCTGTCGTGGACGTCTCGCAGGTCATCTCGTCATCGATTCGCGACGTCGCTTCGACCGCGAAGGCCGCCGGCATCGATCTCATCGACGATCAGCTCCGCGCGCTGCCGAAGGCTTACGTCGATGCCGACCGGCTCGGTCAGGTCCTCGTCAACCTCATCACCAACGCCACGAAGTTCACGGCGCGCGGCGGCCGCGTCCGCGTGCGCTGCGCACCGGTCGACAAGACCGAGATCGTCATTGCCGTGGAGGACAGCGGACGCGGGATCGCGCCCGAGCACCTCGGGCGCATCTTCGACCACTTCTGGCAGGCGGCCGACACCGCGGAGCTCGGCTCGGGCCTCGGTCTCGCCATCTGCAAGTCGATCGTCGAGGTCTCGGGCGGTCGGATCTGGGCGCAGAGCACGGTCGGCGTGGGTACCACCGTCTACTTCACGCTGCCCACCGCGAAGCCAGCTTGAGCCCATGGGGTGCGCGCCGCCTCGGCGACGCGCACCCCATGGTCTCAGGTCACGATTTCTGCGACCGCCGGCGGGGGCACGCTGCTCGGCCGTCGATCGCGGGCACCGCGCGCACGGTCCTCGGCGGCCGCGAGATCGAGCGCCTGGCGGATCGAAGCGACGCTCGGCGCTCTCTCGATCCGCGAGTCGATCACGTAACCGCGCGCGATCAGGCCGATCGGAGCGACGGCGCCCGGCCGTGTCTCGACGTCTTGATCGTCGATGCGCACCGTCGGTGACCCGCGGAAACGCCGCGAAACCGCCTCGCCGAAGCTGCCCACGAGGGCCAGTCGAACTTCCACATCGAGCTCCGTTCCCCGCACGGCGAGCGCTTGCCTCACGCGCTCGACGGCGAGCGGCAGGAACTTACACCGCTCCGTGTACAGAATCTCGATCACGTGCCTTTTCGTCATCGTGGTTACCCCCACCCTTCCGTTCATTCGTTCATCGGCCGTTCATCGCCGCCGCACGCACAAGCACGTCGCGGACCAAGCCCCGGAGCATGTCCAACCGAGTGGACGGCGCATTTGACGAAGAGTTGACAGCCGTCGAAGGCAGTTCCGTTGCACAATGCAACTCGGGATGGCGTCGTGCGGGTACGCATTTCGCAAACCCGATTTCGTGACTCGCGATAACGTTCGAGTGCCCCGGGGGGGGAACAGAGATGCAGGACCGATTCATTCTCGTGGTCGATGACGACCCCGAGATGGCGCGTTGTATTGCTGACGCTCTAACCGCAGAACGCTGCCGATGCGAGCTCGCTGCTAACGGTGAAGCGGCGATCGCCGCATGTCGCCAGTACGAGTTCGACGCCGTCGTCAGCGACATCCGCATGGCAGGCATGGATGGCGTCGAGCTGATGACTCGTCTCCGACGGGTGCAGGCCGACTTGCCGGTCATCTTGATGACCGCGGAGGGCTCGATCGCGGCGGCCGTGGAGGCGGTCAAGCGCGGAGCGTTCCAGTACCTCACCAAGCCTTGTGACGCCGTCGAGCTCCGGCGCATCGTCGATCAAGCGGTGATGACCCGAGTGCGCGCCGAGCGCCCTCCGGCTTCACGACGATCGCTCCCTTCCGGCACCGAGGAGCTGATCGGCGACAGCCCTGCGATGCGCGACCTGCGCGCGCGGATCGATCTCGTCGGAGCAGCCGCCTCGCCGGTCCTCGTCGTCGGCGAGACCGGGACTGGCAAGGAGCTCGTCGCTCGCGCGATCCATGCGTGCAGTCCGCGGCGTTCGCGGCCGTTCGTGACGGTGAACGCGGCTGCCATTCCTGAGACTCTCCTCGAGAGCGAGATGTTCGGTCACGTGCGCGGCGCCTTCACGGGCGCAACGCAGGCGCATCGGGGCCTGCTCACCGAGGCAGACGGCGGAACGCTGCTCCTCGACGAGATCGGCGACATGCCGATTGGGCTGCAATCGAAGTTGTTGCGCGTGCTCCAGGCCGGAGAGATCCGCGCGGTCGGCGGCGATCGCATCCAGCGCGTCGACGTGCGCATCGTGGCGGCGACCCACCGGCGACTGCCCGATCTCGTCCGCGACGGCCGCTTCCGCGACGACCTCTACTATCGCCTCAACGTCATCACCATCACGGTCCCGCCGCTGCGCTCTCGAGCGATGGACATTCCTCAGCTCGCAGAGAGCTTCTTCGAGCGCGCGAAGGAGCGAGCGCCGCAGTCCCCCGTGACCTCGATGAGCCCGGAGCTCCTCGAGCTCCTCAGCCACGGGAGCTGGCCGGGCAACGTCCGCGAGCTGCAGAGCACGATCGAACGGCTCGTGGTGCTGGCGCTCGCGGATCGGCTCGAGCCACGTCACCTGGCGCTCGTGGACGACGAGCTCACGCCCTCGAGCGACGCTCCTCCACGCGAGCGGACCGCCGACGAGCTGTGCTGCATCGACGATCTCGTCCACCGGCACGTCGACGCCGTCCTCGCCCACACTGAGGGCAACAAGGCTCGGGCGGCGAAGATCCTGGGGATCGATTTGTCCACGCTCTACCGCTGGCAGCAGAAATGGCAAAACTGAAACCTATCCCCAACTTGCCATTCGCGAATTGCGATTACTATCCCGACCATCATCAACCCCTTCCTTTGGCTTAGTCGACTGAGCCGCACCCATGCAGTTTGCAAATTGCCAATCGCCGATATGCAAATTGCGGGACTTTCGGGCCCGACATTGACGCACCGGTAGGCGGGAGGTACTCCGACTTCGACGCGCTGCGAAATGGTTCGCGGTCGTGGCCCCGGGGGGGGCATTGAAAAATGACGGACCACACACGGGCTCTGCACGAGCGATGCGTCGACGCATGGCTCACCGCGCGCGATGCGCGCAACACGGACAACACGGCCTTGACCGCGCTCTTGCTCGGTGGCCTTCGCGCCATCGCGCAGCGTGCGCGTCCCAGCCTGGGCGACGTGACACTCACGGCCATCGTCCAGCGCGCGATCCACACGAGCGAGCGACGACACACCGAGCTCGCGCAGATCGGTCTCCGCGTGGCCGACGCGGGATCCATCGAGCTCACGAACCCGTGCCCACCGCGTGTCGATCTCGGGCCGGCCGTCTCATGCGTGCTCGTGGAGGTCTTGCACGTCCTCGGTGAGCTCACAGCGGGCGCGCTGACGCCTGCGCTCCATGCCGCGCTCGCGTCTGCCGCGGAAGAGTCACCGGCCCTCGTCTTGCTTCGCTCGTCGCCGAATCGTCGCGACGGTCGCGATGATGAACGGGGGACGGCATGAGCACGGCAGATCGCAGCGTCGCGGATAGCAACGCAACCGACGCACGTGACATCCGCGCGGCTCGGAAGCTCGAGTCCGGCCTGCACCCTCGCCTAGTGATGCCCGCAAAGCATCTCCCACTGCGTGTGCCGCCGACGGCACAGCCACGACGAGAGGTCGCCGCCATGAACGAGGTTGGCGAGCTGCTGCGCAGCGCAAGCTCACCGCGTGACGCGTTCGCTCGCCTGGTTCAGGTGGTCGAGAGCGTCCTTCCCGTGGACGCCATCGCCATCTCATCGGTGAAGCGCGCCGAACCTTCGCTCGTGTGGACGAGCGAGGGCTCCACGCTCGACGGCTCACGCGTCGCTGCCGCGGCCGATGCCGTCCTCGACTATTTCAAGAGCGACGTCGAGCTCGATGTCGCGCTCCTTGGCTCGCGCACGCCGCACACGCAGCCATGGCTCTCGTTGCCCGTGACGGCAGACGACGGCGTCGTCCTCGGGCTGTTCACCATCGCGCCCGCGGCAGCGGTCGACGAGGCCACCGTCGCGCTCGCCGCCTCCATCGCGCGGCACCTCGCGGGCGTCCTGGTTCGCGCCGAGCAGCTTCGGCACGTCTTCGTTGCGCGCGATCACGCGGACCTCCTCGCGCGGACCGCGGATCGCCGCCTCGTCGAGGAGCGACGGGCGCGCGTCGCTGCCGAGAGCTCGGCGCGCTTCCTTCGCGCCGCCTCCGACGCGACGGCGGTGTTGCTCTCGACGTTCGACTACCGGGCCGGGCTACGTCACGTGGCGCGCGTCCTCGCCGACCAGCTCGCCACCGGCTGCGTCATCGACGTGGAGGAGGAGCTCGGCCTCGAGCGTCTCGCCTACGTGCCGAACATGGACGAGGGGGCGGCCGCCACAGCCCTCTCTCCGCTGGTCCTCGACGTGATGCGCTACCGGAGCTCGGTCGCGACGTCGAAGGTCTCGCCCAACATTCCCGAGGGTGATGCGCGCTCGCGGGTCGTCGCCTCGCAGGCGCGACGCGCGCTGGACGCCGACTGGATCGTATCGGTACCGATCTCCACCAATGGCATGTCGGTGATGGGCGTCATGACCGTCTTCGGGTCGCTGCCGGACCGCCCGCCGATGCCGATCTCGGTGGTCGAGGAGCTCGCGCGCCGCGTGGCCATCGCCATCGAGAACGGTCGTCTGTATCTCGCCGCAATCGAGGCGTCGCGGCAGCGCGAGCAAGTGCTGTCGATGGTCTCGCATGATCTCAAGAACTCGTTCTGCGTCATCCTCATGAGCGTGGCGCGCGTGCTCGAAGGGATGCCGGCCGCTTCCGCCGAACGCAGACAGCGAGGACGCTCGCAGCTCGAGCTGATCGAGCGCTCTGCCAGGCGCATGCTCAAGCTCGTCGCCGATCTCCTGGACGTCGCCGCCATCGACGCGGGACGCATCTCGGTGACCCCGCGTCCGTGTCAGGTGCGCTCGATGATCGCCGAGGTCCTCGACGATCTCTCGCCTCAGGCGAACGCCTCGGGCGTGGAGCTCGTCTGCGATGTCCCCGACGACCTGCCGGCCGCGCAGGCCGATGCCCATCGCCTGGCGCAGATCCTCACCAACCTCGTCGGCAACGCGATCAAGTTCACGCCCGACGGCGGGACGGTGACGGCGAGCGCCGAGGTCACCGGCCCGAACGAGCTGACGGTCACCGTCACCGACACCGGCGTCGGCATTCCCGTCGCTCATCTCGAGCACGTCTTCGATCGGTTCTGGCAAGGCCCCACCGGCAAGGCGGGCTCCGGGCTCGGCCTCGCGATCTGTCGCGGTCTCGTGGAGCGCTCGGGCGGTCGCATCTGGGCCGAGAGCGTGCCCGGCACCGGAGCCACGATGCGCTTCACGCTGCCCATCGGCGCGACGACGTCGAAGCCCGAGCCAGAGCTGACCCGCAGGACGGCCTGACTCAGGGTCTGGTGGACGGCGGAGCCGCGGTCGGAGCAGCCGGCGCGCCGCCGTCCTTCGCGCTCTCCTTCGCGCTCTCCGTCGGGGCGGCGGCGACGACGCCGCCTCGCGCGATCTCCACCTTGTCGATGGTCACGTCCTGCGTCGGACGATCGCCCGCTTCCGTGGGGGTGTTCGCGATCGCGTGCACGACGCTCACGGGCGCGCACTCACCGAAGATGGTGTACGAGCGATCGAGGTGCGGCGCCGACGCGTCGGTGATGAAGAACTGCATGCCGTTGGTGTCAGGGCCTCGGTTCGCCATGCAGAGGAGGCCCGGGCGATCGTGCTTGCTGCCGCTGCCCGTCCACAGCTCGTCCTTGAAGACGTAGCCGGGCTCGCCGCGGCCGGTTCCCTGCGGATCGCCGCCTTGCACCATGAAGCCCTTGATGACGCGGTGGAACGTGGTGCCGTCGTAGGCGTTGCGCTTCACCCACTGGTTCCGGTCCTTGAACGGACGCGTTCCGCGCGCGAGGCCGACGAAGTTGGCGACCGCGAGCGGCGCCTTGTCCTCGAAGAGCTTGCACCGCAGCTCTCCCTTGCTGGTCTTGATGGTGGCGACGAGCGCGCCGGTCGCGGGAAGGCCGGCAACGGCCTGCACGAGGGTGAACGAGCCGTTCATCGGATCCGGTCCCGGATCGGTCATCGGCATGGGTGCGTCGTCGTCGGGGTTCTTCTTCGGCTCGGCGATGGCGGCGCGCGGCCTCGAGCGCCCCGCCGCCTCCTGCTGCGGTACCGAAGCGGTGGTCACCCCCGCGTCGCCGAGCACGCCACCGACGATGAGCTTGTCGTCGGGTGAGCGCGGTCCGTCGGTGGGGCCAGAGCCGCACGCGGCGAGCAGCGAGAGCAACGACATCGACGAGAAGGCGCACGCGGCGGGACGGGAAAGCAACATCGCGCGCATCCTAACGTCGCACGACCTCCCGCGCGAGCGACTTCCCATCGCCGTTGGCATCGATCCAGATCGCTCCGCTCATCGCCCAGGGAAGGAGCTCCTTGTCCTCGCCCGAGAACATCGGCTTCATGGGGCGACTGCCGCTCACGATCACCACGAACGCATCGTCGACTGCGGCGCGCACGGTGAACGTGACGTCGGCCTCCAGCGCCCCCGACGGCATCTTCTTCGGGACGACGGTGACCGCCGGCTTCGACGCGATCCTGGCGCTACCGGCGACGCGCAGCTCGGCATGGTCGATGGCGGCGAAGGCCGTGGTCGTGACGTGCACCTTCACCTCGACGAGGCCGCCGCGGGCGCGCGCGTCGGCGATGCCTCCGATGCCGACGCCATTCGCGGTAACCCGCAAGAATGGGCCGTTCGTGAGCACGACGTCGCGCTTCTCGCGGACGGCGCGGACGAGATCGTCGGTCCGCGAGGCATCCCACGCGTCGAGCGCATCGTCCTTGGCGACGCGGACGTACGTGCGCGGGAGGCCGGCCTCCTGGCCGACGATGCCGTGCGTGTCGGTGTCGGCGATGGCGGTGACGGGATGGCTCGTGCGGAGGAGCGCCAGGAAGTCGTCGAGCACCTTCATGCGGGCGTCGACGTTGCGACCGTTCCAGAGCTCGAGCGCGTCGAAGTCGGCGTCGTAGCCGGCGCCGGTGCCCACGCCGGTCTTCGGGTCGAAGCCGAGCTGGTCGAAGTAGCCGTTGGTGCCGGAGCGCGGGTGGTTCACCTGGAGCACGCTGCGCGGGCCGGGGCGCGCGCGCACCTCGTCGAAGACGTCGTGGGCGAGCCGATCGCGGACGGGCGGCGCTCCGCCACGCGGCTTCTGCGGATCGACGGCGAGCGGAAAGACGTTGGCGTGCCCCCACGGTTTCTTGCTGGCGTCGGTGGTCAGCTCGTCGCCGGGGATCGACACCACGAAGCGCGACATGCCGAGCTCGCGGACGAGCGGCGCGAGATCCACGATGACGTTGTGCTCGGTGGCGACGGCGATCTCCACGGCCTCGGCGGCGTTGGCGAGGACGCGATCGCGCGTCCCTACGGGTGCATCGGCGCTGAGGATGGTGTGCTGGTGGAAATCGGTGGCCACGTAGCCGCTCGTGTCGACGATGCGACGGAGCGCGGCGCTCACGGTGCGTGTCGCGCCCGCGGCGACCACCACGTCGGAGACCTCTGCGCCGTACTCGGGCCCGCGCGTGAACGTGAGGCGGTACTTGCCGGGCGCGAGCGCCACCTCGCCGCTGCTCGCGATGAGCTGGTTCTTCGCAGGGCCCGAGACGTGCGCCGGGCCGAGGTCGGGCGTCGCCGTTCCGTCGAGGCCCTCGACGGTGACCTTGCACGGCAGCGAGGCCACGATCGCGGCGCCAGATGCGTCTTTTTCCGTGCAGCTTGCATCGATCTTGCCGACTTCGGTGACCGCCAGGCTCACCTGCGCGATCGGGCCCTTCCTCACGTCGACCGCCACTCGACCGACGGCCACGGCGCGCCGTCCGGCGCTCGGAGCATAGGATACGAGCCACTTCCCCGGCGGGAGCTCGCCGCCGAACGTGGCGCCGTCCGCCGCGGCGACGATGGTCATCACCTCGTCGCCCGCGGGCGTCGCGATCACCACCTTCGCACCCGCCGGCACCAACACCTGCTTGCCGGCGGCGTCGACGAGAGCGATCTCGAGGCCGCCGACCGAGCCCGCGGAGGACTTGGTGAGCTCGCTCACGATGCTCGCGACGTCGGCGCGCTCGCCGACCGCGAACACGCGCTGGTACGTCTCGCTCGCGCCGGCCGCGATGGTGACGTTCTTCTTCTGCTCGGTGTCGGTCCAGGCGCCGCCGCTCACGGCAGCGATGGTGCCGTCCGGCGTGGTGATGGCGTAGCTGGTGAACCGCCCTACCCCGCCGATGAACGGACCGCTCGACGCGCCCTTGAAGCCGACCGCCTTACCCGGCGCCAGCTTCTCGGCGCCGCCCCACTGGATGGCGTCGCCGAGCGCGGGGAGGACGACGTCGGCCTTGCTCGTGTTCTTCACCGTGGTGCTCACGAGCAGCGCGCGATCGGCCCCGGCGAGGCGATACTCGGTCTCGATCTCGAGCGACGTGTCGTAGAGCTCCCGCCCGCGCGCGACGATCACCGCCTCGCCGGTCGGCAGATCGGTGGCCTCGATCGTCGTGTAGACGCCCTGCCGCGGGAACGTGCCGAAGTAGGTGAAGAGCTGCCCGAGCTCGTCCTTCCGCACCTTGGCGTCGGCGGCGTCGACGAGATTGCCGCCCGACTCCGCGAAGCCTCCGCCGCCGCCGAGCGCATCGATGACGAAGACCACCTCGTCGTTCTCGAGCATCCAGTCGCCGGCCTTGCCGGTGGCGTTGGGGCCGCCGAGCTGCTCGCCCGCCTTCATGGAATGCGCGTGCGAGCGAGCGTTGGCGCTCGCCTGGGGCCTGGGCGGCGGAGGCGCACCGTGGCCGCGAATGAGGCCCATCCGCTTGTCGAGGTTCGGCGCGATCGCGATCTGCGGGTCGCCGTCGGTGGGACGCGGGCATGCGACGAGCCCGAGCCCGGCGAGGAGGGTCAGCACGGCAAGCGAAGGACGTCCCATGTCCCTGATTAACCGCCGCGTGACCTCCAGCTTGGGCGCCACGCGCGTCATCCGCGGAGCGAGACGAGGAAGCGGGCGAGCGCCTGAGCCTTCTGCACGAGCGTGCGGATCTCGATCTGCTCGTCCTT
>JAYTZB010000757.1:0-3272 GCA_043742085.1 Polyangiaceae bacterium | reverse complement strand
GCGCTCGCCTGCGCGATGCTGACGTCGTACGCGGGCGTCCCCTTCTTCATGAGCGCATACGGCGCGCCGCCGAGCGCGTAGGCGCTGACCACGAGATCGTGCGTGCCACCACCATCGCGCGTGAGCTTCGTGACCAGGCTCGCGAAGCTGCTCGACATGGTCTCGACCGATTGCTCGACGAGGGGCACGAACGTCGTGGTCTTGGGAGCGCCGGCGAGCGCACCGGTGGCGAGCATGCGGTTGTCGTAGGGCTGCGAGGTGGAGAGCGGCGGCGACCCACCCGTGCCGGATGCGAGGCTCTGCCCCGTCCCGAGCACGTGATGGAGGACGACCGCCTTCGCAGGCGCGGGCGCATCGAGGGCAGCGTCGGCGACCGTCGTGGTGGATGCGCTCGGGGAGGCGCTGGTGGTCGTCGTCGGAGGGGGCGCCGGCGCCGCGTCGGTTGCGCCCGTACGACCGCACGCGCCCGCCGCGACTCCGATCGCTGCGAGGAGGCCCAGCGCACCGAGCCGCGCCCGCGCCGAAGGCGTCATTCGCGCGCGTTGCGCTTCCGCCGCAGCGTTGCGGCGACGAGGCCGGCGAGACCGAGGACGAGCGCGAGGGAGCCACCGGAGCGATGCAGCGGATCGCGAGGTGCCGCGCTGCAGCCGCTGTTCGGAACCGACTCCGCATAGGTGTTCGAGGCGCTGCGATGCTTCGAGGCGGGCACGTCGGAGAGCGAGTTGGTCTCACCCGGATCGTCGGCCGCGCTCGCGAGGCCGTCCGAGGGAGCGGCGGGGTCGAGCGATCCCGTGCTCCCGGGATCGGCGCTCGCCGCATCGGGCGGATCAAGGGCGCCGTCGTCATCCGCGGGGGCTCCGGGGGCTGCGTCCTTCTTGCTGCCAGCGTCGGCCGGGGCGGTCGTGCCGGCATCTGCGCTCGGCGCGGCGTCGTGGGTACTCACGCCGCCGTCGACCGCGGCATCGCTATCGGCATCGTCATCGCCGCCGTCGCTCGTGGTCGTGCTCGTGCTCGTGCTCGTGCTCGTGTCCGTGGTCGACGCGTCGGCGGTGTCGCTCGGGTCGGAGAACCACGGCGTCTTCAGCGCGGAGGCTTCGTTCGTCAGCTCGACGTGGACGTGGTCGATGTGCGGAACCGGTCCGCCGTACACGGCGTCGTTCGTTCCGTTCGCCCGCCAGATCGAGTGGTCCCAGATCACGAGCTGAACGCCGATGCGCTGCGCGTGCGTGACGAGCCAGTTCGCGACCTTGTCACCCTTGGTGTTGTCGGCGCCGCCGTTCAACGTGGGGATGAAGACGTCCAGCGCGCGGCCGGTGCCGTGCACGCTCATGCGCGACGAGTCGGCGGTGTTGCGCCGGCAAGCGTAGCCGCCGACCGACGACACTTCGCTGAAGTGATCGAGGAGGTACTCGCCGAGCTTGTGACCGCCGGGCTCGAGCTTTCCACCGCACGCGGCGGCTCCGGTCCACTTCGGTGCGTCCTCGTACGCGACGCGGACCTTCGCGCCGATCGCGAGGACCTCGGTCGTCGGCACCCACCGGCCCTTCACGCCGAGCGCGGAGTCGGTCGATGCGGCCCCGTCGTTCGGCGAAGAACATGCGGCGGCGAGGACCACGAGGACGGTCAGAGCGACGAGCGCGATCCAGCTCCGGAGCGACCTTCGATCCAGGTCCAGTTGCAGAAAACTACGGGTTTTCGCAGAGTTGGCCGCGTGACGGTCGAGGTATCGCTGATCCACGCACAGTGTGGGAGCAGGACTCGTGCCGCGGCTCTCCGTGCTAGACACGTCACCTCGCCATGACGACCGAAAAGACGACCACCAAAGAAGACTCCTTCGCCGCGATGTTCGAGCAGCAGCCCGTCGCGCCCCGCAAGCGCCGCGCGATCCGGGTCGGCGATCGGCTCGACGCCATCGTCATCCAGGTCGGTCGCGATGCGGTCTTCGTCGAGCTCGACGGCAAGCAGCAAGCGTTCCTCGAGGCCGCGGAGCTCCGCGACGAGGACGGGACCATCTCCGTGAAGGTCGGCGACAAGCTCACCGCCAACGTCGTCGAGATCAACGACGAGCAAGGTGTCGTCCGCCTCGGTCGCTCGCTCGGCAAGCCGGGGAGCGTGGCCGCGCTCGAGCAAGCGAAGCTCTCGGGCCTCGGCGTCGACGGCAAGGTCACCGCCGTCAACAAGGGCGGGCTCGAGGTCGAGCTCGGCGGCACACGCGCCTTCTGTCCGATGTCGCAGGTCGATGCGCGACGGATCGAAGAAGAAGACGCGAAGGCCATGATCGGCCAGACGCTCAAGTTCATGGTCACCGACGTGCGCGAGGGCGGCAAGAGCGTGGTGCTCTCGCGGCGTGCGCTCCTCGCGCGCGAGGCGAGCGAGACCGCGAACCGCGCCATGAGCGACATCGTCGCCGGCGCCGTGCTCCGCGGCACGGTCACCAGCATTCGCGACTTCGGCGCCTTCGTCGATCTCGGCGGCATCGAAGGGCTCATCCCCCGCTCGGAGGTCTCGCACGATCGCAGCGCGGCGATCAGCGATTCCCTGAAGCCCGGCGACACCGTCGAGGTCCAGGTCCGCGAGGTGAAGGACGTCGAGGCAGCGCGCCCCGGCCAGCCCACCAAGAAGATCACGCTCTCCCTGAAGGCGCTCGCCGCCGACCCGTGGGCCGATCTCGACATCGTCGAGGGTCGCGTCATCAAGGGCACCGTCGTCCGGCTCACCGAGTTCGGTCGGTTCATTCGCCTCGCGCCCGCGGTCGAAGGCCTCCTCCACATCTCCGAGCTCGGCAAGAACGGCTCGCCGGGCATGACCGGCGACGAGGGCGAAGAGCTCCTCGTCGTCGTGAAGCGCATCGACAAGACCGCGAAGAAGATCTCCCTCGTGCCCGCGCCCGACGGCGCAGAGGTCGGCTCCACGATCGCCACCGGCGCTTCTCCCGCCATCAAGGTCAACGCGGTCGTCACCGGCGTCGTCGAGCGCATCGAGACGTACGGCATCTTCGTCCAGGTCGACGGCACGAAAGGGCGCTCCGGTCGCGGCCTCGTCCCGCAGGCGGAGCTCGGCGTCCCGCGCGGGACCGATCTCCGCAAGTCGTTTCCCGAAGGCACGAAGGTCACCGCGAAGGTCCTCGAGACCGGCGAAGGCAAGCTCCGTCTCTCGATCAAGGGCGCGAAGGATGCCGAGGAGCGCGCCGACTTCGAAGCCGCGCGCAGCAAGGCCAACGCCCCCGCGTCGCTCGGGACGTTCGCGGATCTGCTCCGGGGTCGAAAGCTGTA
>JAYTZB010000756.1:0-2232 GCA_043742085.1 Polyangiaceae bacterium | reverse complement strand
TCGGCGCAGCGGTCGTGGAGTCGGTCGCCGACGCGCTGGCGGGGGTTCGCGGACTGCGCGTCATCCCCAGTTCTACGGTCCGTAAGGCCTTGGCATCGTCGGAGGCCGACGCCCTCGCAGTAGCGGTGGGCGCGCACGCCGCCGCGAGCCTCGTCGTCGAAGGCTCGGTCCGCGTCGCCGGGGACCGCACGCGCATCCGTGCCCGTATCGTTCAGGTCGCCACTGGGGTCCAGGTCTGGGGAGCGAAGTTCGACGACGCGACCTCCGCGGCCCTCGCGCTGGAAGACGAGGTCGCGCGGGCCACCCGCGACGCGATCACGCGCGAGGTCTTGTCCGGCGCGGCGGGAGTGGAGGACGCCGCCGTGGTCGTCGACGACGGCCCGGCGGACCCGGCGGCGCGCGCGGTCTACGAGAAGGGGGTCGATGCCGCGCGCGAGTTCGGCGACCACATCGAACGTGCGATCGAACATCTTCGCGAGGCCAACGGACTCGCCCCCAATGATCCACACATCATGAGCGCGCTCGGCGCCGCGCTGGTTCGCCAGTGGAGCTTCGGCGGCTCGTCCGCGGTGCTCAGCGAGGCGGAGGACTGGTCACTGCGCGCGCTCGCGACCGGGACGAGAATCGGGCAGACGTTCAACACGATCGGCGTGCTTCGTCTCCATCAAGGCGAGCTGCGGGCGGCGGTCGATGCATTCCGTGAGGCATCGGCGCGCTCGCCTCGTCTCGCCGAGCCGAGCTCGTATCTGGGTCGACTGCTCTCTGAGTCAGGGCACGTGGAAGAGGCGGCGCGCAGGCTGGGACGCGCCGTCGAGCTCGACCCCACCGACCATCATGCGCTCAGTGAGCTCGCCCGTCTCGCGGCCATGGACGGCGACTGGGTGCGCACCAACACCATCCTCGACCAGGCCGCCACTGGGCGAGCCGAGGCGATCGTCCGCGCGACCAAGGCGCGTTTCATGGTGTGGCGGCGCGATCCCGCGAGCCTCGCCGCGGCCGTCGCCGACGTCGAAGCGCGGAGCTCCGATCCAGGGCTGCGGGTCGTGGTGCGCCTCCTCCTGCCGGTGTGGAAGGCGCTCGCCAACGGCGAGATCATCACCGGCGACGACGCTCGCCTCGCAGCGCTCGAGGACGCGGCGGCTGGCACGTCGATGCGCTTGACCATGTTCTGGTACCAGCTCCTCGCCGAGGTCCACGCGGTGTGCGGTCACGAGGATGCGGCACTCGAGGCCATCGAGGCCGCGAGCATGCGGACGCTCATCGACGTGCTGTGGATCGATCGCTGTCCGGCGCTGCGTGACATTCGTGGAAACGCGCGCCTCTCTCGCGCGCGCGCGACCGTGGCGGCGCGCGCCGCAACCCTCTGGCGCTGACCCCGGGGTGACGTCACGGGGCGAGCATCTCGAGAAGCCCGACGCCGGTGCCTGTGGTGCTGACGCTCGTCCTCACCGACGACGAGCTTGCCGCTGGCTTCGACGCGATCGGGAATGGCGACACGGCTTTCGATGACCCGAGACAGCTCGTGCAGCGCGCCTCAGGCCTTCGCGAACTTCTTCACGAGCGCTTCGCAGACCACCTGCGGGGCGTAGCGGCTCACGTCGCCGCCGTGGCTGGCGATCTCGCGCACCAGCGATGCGCTCACGAAGCCGTGCTTGGTGCGTGTGGGCAGGAAGATGGTGTCGATGTTCGGGCGGAGGTCGGCATTGGCGTGCGCGATCTGCAGCTCGTACTCGAAGTCGGTGGTGACGCGGAGGCCACGCACGATGACGCTCGCGTCCTTCGACGCGCAGTACTCGATGAGCAGGCCGTCGAAGGAGTCGACCACCACGTTCGGGATGTGCGAAGCGATCGAGACGATGAGGCTCTTCCGCTCGTCGGCGCTGAAGAGCGGGCTCTTCGTGGGATGAACGCCGATCGCGACGATGACGTTGTCGAAGAGCGCGGCGGCGCGCTCGATGAGGTCGAGATGACCCAGCGTGGCCGGGTCGAAGCTGCCCGCATAGACCGCGAGCGCTCGGCTCATTTCGCGGCTCCCTTGCTCTCCGTCTTCGGGACGTTGCTCTTGGCGCCGGGCGCGCCCGCGGGAGCAGGGCCCATCGCCGGCGGCGGATCACTCTTCGGCGCGGGCTTGGTGCCGGGCTTCGGCGGGCCCGAAGGCGGCGGAGGGGTCGGGCCGACCGGCGGTCCACTTGGCGCGCCTGGTCCAGCTCCGCCCGGCGGCGGCAACGGCTC
>JAYTZB010000755.1:0-7938 GCA_043742085.1 Polyangiaceae bacterium | reverse complement strand
GTCGCCGTGGATGGTGCGCAGCGGATCGAGGCACTCGCTCGTGGCGATCTCGCTCCAGAAGCGCTGCTCGCTCGTCTTCGTCTTGCTCTTGCGAACCAGGAGATAGATGCGACCGACGCCCGGGAAGCGCGCGAGCATCATCACCCAGAAGATCTTCCCGAGAAATCCGGTGCCGCCGAGGATGAGGAGGCGCGCGCCTTCGAGCTGGACGCCCACGTCGAGGGTCGGAATCGGCGTCGCGGGCGCAGAGCTGCCGTTCGTTCCGGCGTTCTTTCCGGCGGGCGCGTGCGGATCGGTCATTTGGGGTCGCTTGATTACCCCACGACCCCAACCGGAGCAACCGCAGCGAGCACCGTGAAAAAAGCTGCAATGACGCGGTGCTGAGGTCGAACGCCCGCCCCCTGGCCCATCCGTTGGACCGCGACCGAGGAACGTTTTCGTGCCGCGCTGCGTAGCCCTCCGGTGACGGTCGTCATCCCTCTGGGCGACTGGCGACGGCTTCTTCCGGTCCTATTTCTTCCTTCCACGATGGCTGTCCCTGCAAACATGCGCTCCTCCCTCCCTCCTCCTCCGCTTCCTGCCCACGCTCATCCGGCTGGGTGCGCCGCCATCGCCGCAACGCTCCGCGCGCTGCCGGCCGGGGCGCGACCTTCGGAGGTGTGGCGCGCGGCGGCGATCACGCTCGTCCGTCTGAATCCGAAGGAATGCGAGGCACTTGCGCTCGTCTTCGAGGACGAGGTCACCGACGAGCTGCGGGGCATCGTCCTCGATCTCCTGGCCGGCGCCGGCACGTTCGAGGCCCAGGTGGTCATTCGCCGGCTGCTCGCGCTGGCGGTGGCGCGCCGCAGCAATCGGACGTTCGCGACCTTCGTGCAGCGGCTCGGCTTCGTCGAATCTCCGGATGGGCCGACCCTCCGCTTCCTGATGAGCGTCTATGCCGAGAGCCGTGGCGAGCCGCACGACGTGCGCGCCGCGTGCGCTTATGCGCTCGGCGCCGCCGCCGGCCACGCGCTTGCGGCGGGAGACGTCGAGGCCGCGGTCCGGGCGTCGGACGTGCTCCGTCGCGATCTTCTCTCGGCCGGCTCGATCATCGAGAAGTGCGCGCTCCTCACCGCGCTGGGCAACGCCGGCGTGCCGACGGACGTGATGGTGGTCACCCGCTTCACGACCGACGCCGAGCCGCCCGTGCGCAGCGCGGCCGCGCTCGCGCTCCGCAGGATGACCGTGCCCGAAGCGAGCGCTCAGCTCGTCTCGCTCCTCGCCGATCGCGAGGCCATGGTCGCGCAGAGCGCGCTCCTTGCGCTCAGCGAGCACAAGCTCGAGGACGAAGAGCTCGAGCGCATCGCCGAGCTCGTACTGGGCGGTCGTACGAGCCATGCCGTCGACGGACGCGTGCTGCGTCTCCTCGTGGCGCAGCGCCCGCGCCTGAGCCGCGCTTCGAGCCGTGCGTCGGCGATCGAGAACGCGCTCCGCTTGCTTCTCGGTCGCATCGAGGCGGCCGCGACCATCGAGCCGACCGGATCGGGCGAGCGCCGCGCCGCGCTGGGGCCGTATCTCCCTCCTCAGAGACCATCGGGCTCGGTTCGCGCCATGCCCGCCGCCACGGCGCACCATTCGAGCGCACCGCCGCCCGCCGTGATGGCGTCGACGGTCGCGACGACGCTCGGCACGCCGATGCAGCAGAACATGATGCGCCAGGTGAGCGCGACGCCGCTCAATCCGCTCTGCTACGACGAGTCGGTCGCGACGGTGACCGATCAGCCGCCCATCGGGCCCATCGGGACCTTGGGCTCGTACCGCATCGTGAACCCGCCCAGCCCCGCCAATGCCGCCGAGGTCGCGCGCGATCGGATGCTCCAGTCGCTGGGCCTCGACCCCCACGTGCGCATGTCGGGCATCCCGCAGCCCCCGCCGCGTCGTGCCGCCGGCGCCGCGCCGAAGGCTCCGCCGCCGCAGACCGCCCAGCTCCGCGGTCGCTCGACCTAGTCGCGCTGGGCCCCGGCCAGCTCAGGCCGTGAGCCGCACGACGCTCTCGATGGCGCGCCGGAGCGTCGCCTCCGAGAACGGCTTCTCGACGTGCGGCCGACCTACCGATTCGAGGAACTGACGCGCCTGATCGGTGAAGGCACCCCCGGTCATGAAGATGACGCGCGGGAGATACTCGGGTGCGGTCCGCGACAGCTGCTCATGGAACTCCATGCCGCTCATCTCCGGCATCATCAGGTCGCAGAGGATGACGTCGAAGTGCTCGCCGGCCGCGATCCGCTCGAGAGCGCCGCGCGCTCGAGTGACGGGCACGACGTCGTACTGCGGCGCGAGCAAGAGCTGGGTGGAGCGGCCGAGCGCGGGCTCGTCGTCGACCATGAGCACGCGAGACGGCGGGCCCTGCGTTCGCATCCCCGCAGCGTCCGCGGCGTGGCTCGCCGTGGCCTCGCTCGCCGGGAACGTGACGCGAAAGCAGCTTCCGCGCCCAGGCTCGCTCGTGACGGAGATCTCTCCGCCGACGGAGCTCACGATCTGGTGACAGATCGAGAGGCCGAGACCGGTCCCGACGCCGATGGGCTTGGTCGTGAAGAAGGGATCGAAGATCCGTCCCTTCACGCTGGCCGGGATGCCGGCGCCGGTGTCCTCGATCTCGACGATGACCTGCGCGCGATCGCCGCTCGTGTGCGCGCGGACACGGATCTCGTTCGCGTCGCTACGCCCCTCCGGGATCGATTGCGCGGCGTTCACGAGGAGGTTGAGGAATACCTGGCCGAGGCGCGACGCGTTCGCGTGCACGGCAGGAAGCCCTTCGCCGAGCTCGCGCACCACGCTCGCGCGATGGCGGATCTCGTTGTGCGCCATCTTTAGCGACGAGAGGAGCACGACGATCACGTCGACCGGTCCGCGCGTCTCGTCGTCGCCGCGAGAGAGCGCGCGCAGATCGCGGACGATGCCGCTGACGCGCGCAGCGCCTTCCTGCGCGTCGTTGAGCACGCTCTCCACGTCCAACACGGAGGTGCCGCCGCGGTCCGCGGGAGCAGAGACGGCGATCAGCGCCGGGAGCTCGCGCGCGAGGATCGCGAGGTTGGCCATCACGTACGCCAGCGGGTTGTTGATCTCGTGCGCGACGCCGGCGGCGAGGGTGCCGACCGAGAGCATGCGATCGGCGACGGCGATGCGCGCGAACATCTCGCGTCGCTCGGTGACGTCGCGCGCGAACACCACGTTGGACGGCTGACCGTCGAAGTCGAGATGCACGCCGTCGCTCTCGACGTAGACGACAGTGCCGTCACGACGCATCATTCGCGTGGCCTTCAGCGCCGAAGTGCCCTGCGTGATGGTCCGCGCGATGGCCTCGCGGGCGAGGACGCGATCCTCGGGGCTCATCAGCTCGAGGCCGTCGCGACCGACGAGATCGGCGGCGCTGTCATAGCCGAGCATCGCGACCATCGGCGGGTTGACGTACACGATCCGACCGTGGCGATGAACGAACACCGCGGTGGGCGAGCGCTCGATGAGCGCCCGGAAATTCGCCTCCGAGCGGCGTAGCGCCTCCTCGTTCACCCTTCGCTCGGTCGCGTCCCGGAAGCTCGTGACGTAGCCGCGCACCGCAGGTTCGTGGGTGAGGTTGGTGGTCGCGGACTCGATCCAGCGCCAGGAGCCGTCACGATGGCGACAGCGCGACACGCGGACCACCGTCTCGCCGCGACCGGGCGCGACCCACGAGCGCACGTCGTCGGGATGGCTGAGGAACGCTACCGAACGACCGACGAGGTCTTCGGGTCGGTAGCCGAGGAGCTGCGTCGTCGCGGGATTCGCATATTCGACGAGGTTTCTCTCTCCCAAGAGGACGATGCCGTCGGCGCAATGCTCGACGAGCAGTCGGAAACGCCGCTCTGCAAACGCGGCTCCCGTGACGTCGCTCACGACGACGAGCGCGGCTGCGCGACCGGCGAAGGTGACGCGCATCGTCTCGAGGTCCACCTCGAGCACCCGACCGGCCTTCGTGACGTGCTTGAAGCCCCGCTTGGTCATCGCGTGGTTGGTGGCGGTCCGGCGCTCCTCCATCACGCGGTCGAACCGAGCCTGCTCGTCGCTGCTGCGCAGGACCCGCACGGTCGACGCCAGCAGCTCGGCGCGCGTCCACCCGTAGAGCGCACAGGCCGCGTCGTTGATCGCCAGGATCGCGTACGTATCGCGATCGAAGACGAAGCACGGTCGGGGGTTCGACTCGAAGAGGAGTCGATACGTGTCGTCGCTCTCTCGCGCCGGCGATTCGGAATCCGCTGCCGCCATACGCCTAGCGAGTCAAGGCGTGACTTCGGCCATCACGATCGGCGGCATGTGCATGAGCACGATGTCCGGGTTCGGAGGCGCGGTGTCCTTCGCCATCTCGAGCGCCTCGTTCATCGTGCGCGCGGTCTCCCAGCCCATCAGCTTCGGGATGTACTCGTTGTCGGCGCCCACCACGATGACGCGGCCCGTGTGCTGGCGTCCCGCTTCGCCCCAGTACCACATGAAGAACGGGTGAGCCGGGTGGTACGCGTGCCCCGTGCGGTACGCCTGGATGTACGCCGGGTTCGACGCGAACTTCGCCTCGTAGCGCTTGTGCAGCTCGAGACCGTCACGCGTCTCGGGCAAGAGGTTGTGCACGAACTCGATGTACGGAGCGTGGTGCTCCTTGTCGAACATGTCCGTGCACGGATGCGTCACGATCATCGTGCCGCCCTTCTTGAGGAGGGGCGAGCCCTTGTACATGTTGAACAGGTAGCCGTTGACCATGACCTGCACGAGCAGCGGGTTCAGGAACGAGTTCACGTTGTACGGCGAGATGTACGGGACGCCGGTGACGAGGATGTCCGCCTGGCCCTTGATCGGGACGAGGTACTGCTCGTAGCAGCGCGCGAGCGTGTGCTCGTGCGTGGCCTCGGTGGAGCCTGCGAACACGCCGGTGACGCCGTACGGTGACGGCACCCGCTGGAAGATCGCCTGGCGCGCCGCCTGCGGGACCTTCGAGAGCGTCATGGTGAGCGCCTTGAGCGCGGTCTTCTCCATGCCGGAGAGGTCGTCCTCGTTCTTGTGCAAGAACTCGAGCGGCCGATCGAACATCCGGTTGTTGATGGTCGTCTCGATGGTGAAGACGTTGAGCTTCTTGTTGGCGAGCTTGCCCATGCGCTCGACGCTGGTCGCGAGCGCGGAGCTCTTCGGGTCCATGTACGAGTGGCAGTTCCGCATGGTCTGCGGGTTGTGGTGCGCCTTCAGGCTCTTGTAACCGCAGAAGCCGACCGCCACGGACTTGTGACCGCCGTCCATGGGGACGAGGTTCAGGTTCACGTAGATGAGGAGATCGCTCTCGACCGCCTTCCGATTGAGCTCCACGACCTCGCCCATCTCGGTCGTGCCGATCTCGACCATGTTCTTCAGGTCTTCGGCGTCGTGGTTGTAGAGGCGATGCGGGTAGTACCCGTTGTAGATGCGGTCGCCGACGATGTGCCGGATCTCCTCGCCGGTCATGCGACGGTGCACGCTGGTGGCGATGATCAGCGTGACGTCCTCGACGCCGTGATCGGCGAGCGTCTGGAGGACCACGGTGAGGACGCGCTCGCGCACGTCGGGACGGCGCATCGGGGGCAGCGGCAGCGAGATGTCATCGATGCCGATGACCACCTTCATCCCGGGACGGAGCTTCGCGTGGAGCGGCTCGGAGTCGTACGGGTGGTTGAGCGCGTAGCGGATCGCGGCCTCGACGTCCTTGAGCGGAGCGATCGGCGGCTTCGGATAGATGCACCGCGTGCCCGGGGGCATATCGACTTCGACGAGGCGATCCCCGCTGAAGATGGTGCGCGGCGCGCTCTTGCGATCCAGCGTGACGACGAGCGGATGGGACATAGGTGCCGCGCCGCTCGTACCACGGGGCCCGCGAGGCGCGCTAGCGGGGCGTTATTCCCGGACGGCGAGGCTGATGTCGCGGATGCTCAGGGTCGCCGGGCGGGGCGCGATCGACAGCTTGGCGCGGACGGTCGCCGGTCCGGTCTTCGCCGGCGTCAGGTCGCACTTCATCTTGCCGTTCCACGAGACCGAGTGGTCGTCGCCGATGTTCTTCTCGATCGAGCTGGTCTTGACGTTGACGTCGAACGGGTCGCACGAGACCTTTCCGACGACGGCGCCGTCCTGGAGCAACTCGACGTCGTACCGCGCCGCCAGGTGCCCCGTGTACTTCACGTCGAGCACGGTCCAGAGCGCGAGCTTCTTGCCGGCGGTCGCCTGGACGACGATCTCACCCTGACCTTCGTCGTGCAGCGCGATGCGACCGATCTCCTTGCCGCAGGCGACGAGGAAGACAGAGAGGGCCGCGAAGGCGACGCACAGCGGGAGGAGGAGGTACCGGTGCCGGAGGAGCGACATCGGCCGAGGATCGGCCGGCTAGGCGCTCTTGTCCAGGGTTAGGACCGGCCAGCCGTACGTGCGGGCGAGCCGTTCCAGCTTGCCGTCGGGGTTCACGGCGGCAGGGTGACCGACGACGCTCAGCATGGGCACGTCGGAGTAGCTGTCCGAGTACGCGAAGCACTCGTCGAGGTCGTGGCCGTGCTCGCGGGCGTGCTCGCGGATGAGGCGGGCCTTCTCGGGCCCGGCGACCACGGGACGGAGGAGTCGACCGGTCGCGAAGCCGTCCTTGATCTCGAGGCGATTCGCGATGACGTGCGTGGCGCCGAGGTGATCGGCGAGGCGCGTCATGAGGAAGTCGAGCGCGCCCGAGACGAGGACGACGTCGTGGCCTTCGTCGCGCGAGCGCGAGACGAGGTCCTTCGCGTGCGGGTAGAGCGCCTTCTTCATGATGTCGTTGAAGGCGTCGTCCGCGAGGATCATGAGGCGGTCCTTGGAGATCCCCTCGTACGAGGAGAAGAGGATCTCGTTGAACATGCGCCGGTCCTGCATCTCCGCCCAGATCATCTGCGGCGTCTTCCACGCGGCGCGCGCGAGCTTCTGCAAGCTCCGCATCGGCGTGCGTTGATGCATCAGGTACCAGAGCGTCGGGTGGACGAGGTTCGTCCGGATGAGTGTCCCGTCGACGTCGAAATAGCTTGCGGCCAAGGCGCGGGCTTCTTCCCGCGGCGCCCCCGCCCTGTCAAGCGGAGCGGTGCCGCCCGGGCCGTCCGGTCGCCTGGCTCCTGCTGCTCGAAGGGCTATGGTGTACGCCGCGATGGTCGACGCTGCCGATGCTCCGGGATGGCTGCTTCCCGCCAGCGCCTCGCCGCTCGAGTTCCTGGCGGAGGTCATCGAGCAGCTTCCCCACCCGATCTTCGTGAAGGATCGGCAGTTCCGCTACGTGCTCCTCAACAGCGCGCTGCTCGCGTTCGGCGGCTACACGCTCGAGAGCGTCCTCGGCAAGACGGACTACGATTTCCTCCCCGCGGAGACCGCCGCCTTCTACCGCCAGAAGGACATCGAGGTGTTCTCGACCGCGGCCGAGGTGACCGTCGCGGTGGAGGTCCTCACGGACGGCGGCGGAGCGCGGCGCATCATGTCGACGCGCAAGGTGCCGCTGCGAGGAGCAGGCTCGGAGATCACCCACGTCATCGGGATCATCAGCGACATCACGCAGCTCAAGGCCATCGAGGAGGACCTCCGCATCAGCACCGAGCAGCTCGAGGCGCGCGTCGCGGAGCGCACGCGCGCGCTGGCGCTCGCGCAGGAGGACCTCGTGCGCAAGGAGCGGCTCGCCGTTCTCGGCCGGCTCGCGGGCGGCGTCGCGCATCAGATCCGGAACCCGCTGGGCGCGATCAAGAACGCCGCGTACATCCTCGACCGCCGCCTCCGCGACCACCACGAAGATTCGCTCTCGACGCCCACCGTGGACGGGCCCGCGAAGAGCGACATCGCTCACGCCATCGAGATCATCCACGACGAAGTGCAGCGGGCGAACCAGATCATCACCGATCTCCTCGACTACGC
>JAYTZB010000754.1:0-2875 GCA_043742085.1 Polyangiaceae bacterium | reverse complement strand
GGGATGACGAGCGGCTTCCCGCCGTCGCCCTCGGGCGCGCTGGTGAAGAGATGGAGCAGGAGATCCTCGCCGTAAGTCTCGACGAATGCGCCCTTCGCGCCGAGCGTGGTCGCCATGCGAGGAAGCAAGTTGCCGAGCACCTCGCTGACGCTCCAGTGCTTGACGAGGCCCTCCTCGATCAGCTCGTCGACCGTGTTGCGGAGCTCGTAGAGCTCACGAAGCTGCGAGTCCTGAGGCATGGCGCCATTGTGCCATACTCGTCTCGTGCGCGCGGCATCGGCAGACGTCCTCGGGTCGCCGCACCGCGCGGCTGCCCAGGCGCTCGCGCGCGGCGATGCGCTTCTCGCCCTCGGCTCGGTGGGACGGGCCGAGGACGCCCTCGGGCTGACCCTTCGCGGCATCGCGTATGCGCAGCTCGGCGATCTCGACCTCGCGCGGTCTTCGCTCGAGCGCGCCGCAAAGCTCACGAAGGCTCCGCTCGGGCGCGCGCGCATCCAGGCGGCCCTCACCGAGATCGCGATGTCCGACGGCGATCCCGCGCGGGCGGCCCGCGACGCGCGCGCGTCGGCCGGCGAGCTGACGCGTCTCGGCGACGCACGCAACGCAGCGATGCAATGGCTCGTGGTGGCTCGCGCCGAGGTGCTGCTCGGGCGACTGGCGGAGGCGCGGCACGTCGTCTCCGAGGTGGTGGCCACGTCGCCGGCGCTACCGCCCGACGTGCTGGCGGTGGCGTGGCTCGCGAAGGCCGAGATCGCCGTTCGTGCCATTGCCGCAACGGAGGCACGCGATGCGTTGAAGCGCGCGCGGGCGGCGATGGATGGCGCGCCCAACGGCCTGCTCGCTCGTGCGCTCGTGGCACTGGAGGCGGAGCTGAGCAAGCCGGTGGCGCGCCTCGAGCGCGGCGGCGTCATCCGCGACGCGGATCTCTACGCCATCGAGGCGGCGCAGACCGGCGACCTCCTGCTGATCGACGCGTGCCGTCGCATCGTCGTCGGCGGAAGAGCCTCGATCCCGCTCGCGCGACGTCCGGTCCTCTTCGCGCTCCTGCTCGTGCTGGCGCGCGCGCTGCCCGGCGACGTGGCGCGCGACCATCTCGCGGGACGCGCGTTCGGCGTGACGCGCATCAATGCCTCGCATCGATCGCGCCTCCGCGTGGAGATCGGACGCCTCCGCAAGATCCTCGATGGCGTCGCGGAGCCCGTCGCGACCGAGGCCGGCTATCGCCTCGCGTCGTCACGCGAGGTGATCACGCTCCTCCCGCCTTCCGAGGACGACGACGCGCGCATCGCGATCTTGATGAGCGACGGCGCGGCGTGGTCGGCCCAGGCGCTCGCCGAGCATGCGGGCGTGTCGAAGCGCACCGTGCAGCGCGCGCTCGCGGTCCTCGTCGAGGAAGGCCGCGCGCTCCGCACCGGGCACGCCCAGGGCGTCCGTTACACGCGCGCCGGCCCGCGCATCGCGTCACGGATGTTACTCCTCGGCCTCGTCCCCACGACGTAGAACGAAGCGCATGAATACGACGCACGAAGCAGAGGTCCTCGGCGAGTACGGTCCTTTCGGCGAGGGGGGCGTCCACGGCGTCACCTACGACGGCAAGCTGGTGTGGTTCGCGCGCGACAACGAGCTCGTCGCGTTCGATCCCGACAGCGAGCAGGTGGTGCAACGGCTCGATGTCCCCGCCCAGGCCGGCACCGCGTTCGACGGCGAGCACCTCTACCAGCTCGCCCAATCGGAGATCCTGGTCATCGCGCCGGAGGACGGGCGGGTGGTCCGCAGGATGCCCGCGCCCGGCAAGGGCGGAGACAGCGGCATGGCGTGGGCGGATGGCTACCTCTGGGTCGGCCAGTACCGCGCCTCGAAGGTCCACCAGATCGACGCGAAGACCGGCGAGGTCGTCAAGACGCTCTCCTCCGACCGCTTCGTCACCGGCGTGTCGTGCGTCGACGGCGCGCTCTGGCACGGCGCGCTTCAGGAGGGGCAGCCGGCCGAGCTCCGTCGCCTCGCCGCCGACGGCACGGTCGAGGAGACCCTGGTCATCCCCGCGGCAACGCACGTGTCGGGGATCGAGTCGAACGGTAAAGGCGCGTTCTGGTGCGGCGCCGCGGGCGGCAAGCTGCGGCTCGTCCAGAAGAAGGCGCCGCGCTGACGGGTCTTGCCGGGGACCGGGCGTCGGCCTAAGAGTCCGCCCCATGCGCACCGAGTGGGTTTCGAAGCGGAGCGGGCCGGTCGTCACGCAGATGCACTATGCACGCAAGGGCATGGTCACCGAGGAGATGGCGTACGTCGCCGCCCGCGAGAAGGTGGAGCCTGAGCTGGTGCGCAGCGAGATCGCGCGCGGCCGCCTCATCATCCCCGCCAACATCAGGCACACGAACCTCGAGCCGATGGGCATCGGCATCGCGCTCTCGTGCAAGGTGAACGCGAACATCGGCTCGAGCGCGGTCACGAGCGAGGTCGAGACCGAGAAGCGAAAGCTCGCCGTCTCCCTCAAGTACGGCGCCGACACCGTGATGGATCTGTCGACCGGCGGCGACATCGACGGCATCCGTCGCGAGCTCATCAAGGCGTCGCCCGTCCCGATCGGAACGGTGCCGATCTACCAGGCGCTCACGCAGGTGAAGAGCGTCAGCAAGCTCACCGCGGCCGACATGATCGACATGCTCGAGCACCAGGCGCAGCAGGGGGTCGACTACTTCACGATCCACTGCGGCGTGCTGGTCGAGTACCTGCCGCTCGTGAAGGACCGCATCACCGGCATCGTCTCGCGCGGCGGCTCGATCATGGCCCAGTGGATGATCGAGAACCACAAGCAGAACCCGTTCTACACGCACTTCGACAAGGTCCTCGAGATCTGCGCGAAGTACGACGTCTCGAT
>JAYTZB010000753.1:0-1714 GCA_043742085.1 Polyangiaceae bacterium | reverse complement strand
GCGCCCACCGGCTCTGCCTGCGCTGCCGAGAACACGATGGGGCCATTGCCGGTGGTCCGGACCTCGGTGGTGTTGCACGCGGGCGTGCAGCCGAACGCGAGCGCCAGCGCGATCCAGCCGAACGAGCGCGCGCCGCTCATCGCGACTTCCTGAAGTTGCCGAACGAGGCAGCGATCGCCTTGATGTCGTCGTCGTCGATGGAGAGGTCGCCGTTGATGTCGCAATGCGGATCGAAACGCTCGTCGATGTCGAACAGGCCGACCGCGCTCGTCGACTTGTAGGATTTTCCGACCAGCGGCGTGCAGCGCAGGAGATCGATGCCGTCGACCTCGCCGTCGCCGTCGAGATCGTGCTGTGCGGCCGATCGGGCGTCGATGAGCACGTCATGGCGCGGGCTCGTCATGACCGTGCGCACGCGGGCGCCGGTCGCAACGTGCACGTTCGTCGTCTGGGCGCCGAGCGCGACGCGTCGCTTCACCAGCTGTCCGTCGTCGAGACGCAGCCACAGCTCGAGGGTCATCGGCTCCGCATCGAGCTTGGTCAGCTCGATGTCGGCTCCATCGGCGACGGGCTCGAAGCCGATCGAGATCATCGGGCGCGACGTCGCGTTGACCCAGCGGTCGAAGAAGGCCGAGAGGTTCTCGCCGGTCGTCTGCTCGAGCACGGTCCGCAGATCGTCAGGCCGGCAGCCCACGTAACGGCATTGCTTGACGTAGGCGACGAGCCCGCGCGCGAACGCATCCTCGCCCACCGTGACGCGCAGATGGTCGAGCGTTGCGGACGTCTTGTAGTACGCCCACAGCGTGTAGAGCGACGTCCGCAGGCCGTCGGGATGCTCCTCGCCGGGGTGGAGCTGGACCGACGGGAGGCCCTGACCTTGCGCGCGGAGATCGAGCCCGATGGGCACGAAGCGGCGCGCGAGATACGTATCGCGGTCCATGCTCGCGAAGTGGTGCAACCACGTGTAATCGAGCTCCGAGAGCACGGCGAGGCCCTCGCTCATCAGGCGGCTCTCGTCGGAGCTCGTCTCGGGGACGACGATGCCCCAGAAGAGGTGCGAGTTCTCGTGGGCCCACGTCTCCTCGTGCATGAGGTCGCCGGCGCGCGCGTACGAGTCCGAGAGCAGCGTCATTCCGAACGTCGCGGTGCCAGGATCGCCGACGTTCGCCGGCAGTCGAACGAGCGTCATGCTGCGCTGGAAGGGGAGTGGACCGCCGCCCACCTGCTCCACGAAGTCGAGGACCCCCGCGGACCACGACATGAGGCGATCGTCGACGGGGAGCTGCGGGGTCGGGAAGACGAAGGTTGTGGGAACCGTGCGACCGGGGACCGGCTGCAGCCCGAGCTTCCCCGCGAACACGTACATGCCGAGATCGCGCGAGAGCGGATGATCGATGCTCCACGTCGAGACCGTGCTGGTCCCGTCGCTCCGCTCGCTGACCTTCTCGCCGGTCGCGATGACATCGACGCCGGCGGGCACGCGCAGGACGATGTCGCGCGTCATCGGGTCGAGCTCGGAGCCTCGGGCAACGTCGGGATCGAAGACGAACGGGATCACCGATTGATGGCCGAAATACGAGAACTCATCGCCCTTGGTGCAGACGATGCCGCCGCCCTCGGGGTAGGTGCCGCAGACGAGCGTGCCGCCGTACGCGACGTGGAGCACCGTCGATTCACCGGGCCTCAGGGCCGGTGAGAGATCGATCTGCACGAG
>JAYTZB010000752.1:0-1556 GCA_043742085.1 Polyangiaceae bacterium | reverse complement strand
GGGCGGGGCGTCGGTACCTCCGTCAGGGCCTGGGGTGCCGGGTCCAGCGTCCCCGGTCGCGGGGGCGGCCGCGTTGTTTACCGTGCACGCACCGCCCAGGACGGCGGTGCCGCAAACGCTCGCCATGACAGCGAAGAGGCTGATCGGACGCTGGAGACTGAGACCAAGGAACGAAGCTCGGGACATGGAACCTCCGAAAGGGAACGATGGTGAGTGGGTCACGTGTCAGACGCGCGGACCGCGACTCTGGTACATCGCTACCCCGAGCGTTCTTGTCACCCGTCCGGGGACCTGACGAAGAACCGTTCTCTTAAGGCTGGGTCCGCGTCGAACAGCCATTTGTTTACGCACGCCGTAAACAAGAGACGTGACGCGTCCTGGCTGCCCAACGAGAGGATCGATAGCGTGGAAGAATGTCGGCCTCTCGCCACTCGTCACGACCTGCCGCGGATCTGATCGCGTTGGTCGAGGCGGCCTACCAGTGCGAGAATGATGATGCTGCCTGGCTCGGTATCGTCCGAAGAACGGTGCGGGCGCTCGTCCCGGCAGCGCACGTCCGCGCCTCGCTCTCGGTCATCTATCGTGCGCCGAGCGCGACGAGCTTCACGATAGAGCGCGTCAGTGCCGACGGGCTCGACGGCGCAGCGGCCGTCGCGGCCATGCGCCACGACGTGGCACGAGATCCCCAGTACCTGAGCGACAGCATCCTCTCGCGCAGCTGTGATTTCGTCAGCGCCGTGCCGCGGACGGAGCAACTCGAAGGTTGGGGAGCCCTTCGGTCCGCTCTTGGCATCGTCGACGGCTTCGTCGTGAACGGTCTCGACGCCGCGGGGCTCGGCGTCCTCAACATACTGCTGGTCACGAAGCGCTTGAGAGTGTCGATGGCCAAGCGACAGACGATCTCGCGCGTCGCCGCGCACCTCGTAGCCGGCTTGCGGATCAGGCAACGTCTCGGTTCGGCGGACGAGCGGCTCGCGGATGCTGACGCGGTCATCTCGCCGAGCGGCGAGGTCGCCCACGCCGTCCGGAAGGCCCGCCTCCCCGAATCGCGCGAGAGCCTGCGGCGCGCGGCGCGCGCGCTGGAAAAGGCTCGCGGGCGAAGGCGCGGCGAGGATTCGTCACGCGCCGTCGAGGAATGGAAGGTGCTGGTGGAAAACCGCTGGTCACTCCTCGACCACTTTGAGCGCGACGGAAAACGCTACATGCTCGCCTGTCGCAATGCCCCGTTTGCCCCGCCGAGCGAGCTCCTCACTCCGCGAGAGAGACAGGTGGTCCTGCTCGCATCGCGAGGCCATTCCAACAAGTTGATTGCCTACGAGCTCGGTATCGCGACGTCGACCGTCGGTGTCCTGCTCAGCCGAGCCGCTGCGCGTCTGGGCGTGAAATCGCGACGCGCTCTGATCGAACAGTTCAACAGCGTCGCTTCGTGATCTGCGCTGATGCGCTGATGCGCTGAGGCGGGAACACGTCGACGGATGCGCGCGCGGCGCCCGCCTTCGTGCTGACGTCGAACAGCCGCTCCGCGAACGGGCGCGGCGTCGACCTCCCGCCGCCAC
>JAYTZB010000751.1:0-1834 GCA_043742085.1 Polyangiaceae bacterium | reverse complement strand
CAGATGCGGGTCGCTATCGCGCGCCTCCGCGTGTGGGTCGCGCTCGGCGGGCGGCGTTCGCTCGACAAGGATCTTCGCCGGCTGCGCGATCGGATCGGTTTGGTGCGCGACCTGGACGTGCAGCTCCAGCACGAACCACCGCCCAGCCTGGTCGCCGCCCTCCGTCGTCGCCACGACCGCGCCCACCGAGAGCTCGTCGCGACGCTCGACGACGCTCGTTTGCCGAGCCTGCTCGCAGCCCTGTCGCGCCTCCCACCTGTCCCCAGCGCGCGCGCCCGGAGCATGGTCCCAAGCATGAGCCGTCGCGTTCTCCGGCGCGCACGGGCGGCAAAACGCCACGGGCACGATCTGGATTCACTGCACCGCTTGCGCTGCGCGGTGCGCCGTCTGCGGTTCGCGCTCGAGTGGCTCGGCTCGGAGACAGCCGATCTCGTAAAGGTCCAAGACCTCCTCGGTGAGGCATGCGACTTCAGCGTCGCGCTTCAGAGTCTCGGACGGCGCCGCGGTAGGCGCGTGCGACGCTATCGCGAAGAGCTGGTACGCGCTCGGCGTCGAGCCGAGCACGAAGCACGCATCGCGTTCCGGCACGTTCGCCCTCGCCTGGAGGAACTCGCATCTCGGACCGAGGACGTAGCCCGGCGCCATCGAAAGAAGGCGGTGTAACGCACCGCCGCAGTCACGTGTTGGCACGTCCCCTGCTGATTCGCTGAGCGACTCGAAGGAGGTACGCGTATGTCCGAACGGTTCTATTTCGACATCAACGGGGAGCGGCTGACCGCCCTCGTCTACACCGCGCTCAAGCCGCTCGGCTCGACGCTTCTCTTCGGCCCTGGCGCGAGCGTTGGGCAGCACGACCGCTTCATCGTCGACTACGCGACTGGTCTCGCCGAGCGCGGTCTGCTCGTGGTGACGTACGACTTTCCGTTCATGGAGCACCGGCGGCACAAGCCGGATCGCAACGAGGTGCTCGAGGCGTGTTGCCGCGCAGCCATCGCCGCGGCGCGGGAGTGCCGTCCGAAGAACCGCCTGTTCATCGGCGGCAAATCGCTCGGCGGACGCGTCGCCTCCGAGGTCGCCGCAGCAGGCGGCGAAGCGGTCGACGATCTCGCTGGGATCGTTCTGCTTGGCTATCCGTTGCATCCGGTCGGGAAGCCCGTGGCGTCGCGGACGCGACACCTGCACGATCTTCGGGTGCCCGCACTCTTCGTGCAAGGCACGCGTGACGTATTCGGAACGCCGGACGAGCTTCGTCGCGCCCTCGGCGCTCTTCCAAAGTGGAGCGAGGTCCACGCCGTCGACGGCGGCGATCACTCGTTCTCGGTCCCGAAGCGTGGTCCGGTGACGCAAGGCGAAGTCCACGCCGAGATCCAGTACGACATAGCGCGCTGGATCTCCGAGATTGCTTCCGTGCCCAAGGCGACGGCGGGCGCCCCGGCGCGGCCACGGTCGATCGGATCGCCCGTCCGCGCGCAGCTCCGAGCGCTTCGCCGCACCGCCACCTCATAACAGCCGCGAGAGCACGGGCGGACTCACTCTTGACGCGCGCCATCACGCTGCCGTACGCGGGGGACGCAGATGCCGATCGCGGCGTCGTGATGAAGAGTGGGCGGACGAGATGCTGATCGCGGCCGTGATGAGGAAGCCCGTCCACTCCGTTGTGGAAACCCTTTCCGTGATCGCGGCGCGCGGAAGATGCGTGACGTCGGGGTCGGCTTCCTGCCCGTCCTCGACGAGCTCGGCCAAGTCGTCGGCTCCCTCACGGAGCGCGACATCACGCTACGGTTCGTCGCCGACGCGCTTCCCTCGAGCACGCCGGTTTCGGCGATCATGAATT
>JAYTZB010000750.1:0-5831 GCA_043742085.1 Polyangiaceae bacterium | reverse complement strand
TGGGGCTCGGTCGAGGCCAGGTCCTGTTCTATCCAGGCCTGAATACGCAGATCGCCGGCCTGCGCGAGCGCGAGACGCGCGCGGGCCGCGGCCTCGCGGACGTGCCCGTCGTCCGAGGGCGGGCCGCCCTTGGTCGTGACGCCCTGGCCGGCGACGGCCTCGAGCTCCTTCAGCGCCGCATCGTGATCGGGCTTCGAGTCGAGGAGGCGCGCGAGGGCCGGGACCTTCACGTCGAGGTCCTCGTCCTTCGCCACCTTGCGGATCGCCTCGAGCTCCGGGCCGCTGTTCGGGCGCGCGAGCGAGAGCGCGTGCAGCCGATCGCGACGCGAGCCCTCGTTGATGGTGCGGACGACCAGCGCCCCGGCGGACGACGTGAGCTCGGCGTCCTTCGGCGCGGTGCGCAGAACGACACCCGCGGCGGCGAGGGCGCCCGGACCGCGGCCACCGGCGATCTCGACGCGGAGCGCCTCGCGACCGCCGCTCTCGAAGACCGGCGAGAGCGCCCACGCGACCGCGATGTCCTCGCGGATGGCGTCGTCGCCGCTCGTCCAGAGATCGCGCAGGCGGTTCACGTGCTCGGCGGCGCGCGCCTTGGCGCCGTCGGCGCGGAGGATCTGGCTCATGGCGCGGAGCGCCTCGTTGCGGAGCAGCAGCTCGGGGTCGACGCGCGCCGATTCGAAGAGGACATCGAGATCGGCGACGTCCTTGGCTTGACCGGCGGCGCGGATGGCGCTGCGACGGACGCGCGGGCTGGGGTCGAGGAACGCGCTCTGGCGCCGCTTGCGATCATCCTCGCGATGGAGCGTGCGCGTTCCGACGGCGCGCCAGCGATCGTCCTGGTCGGTCAGGAAATCGCGCGCGCTCCCGTCGGAGAGTCGGCCGTCCTCGAGGCGAGCGAGCGCCGCCTCGGCGCCGGCGCCGTCGTGCTTCTTCATGCGCTCCTCGAGCGCGTCGTCGAGCTCGGCGGCGCACGCGCGCGACTCGCGGATGCGGGAGGTGGCGGCGGTGTCGTCCTTGGCGGAGACCACCTCGCGGGTGGCGACGGCGCGCGCGAGGCAGGCCGCCTCGCCGTTGGAGAGCTTCCCTTGCTCGTGCTTGCCGGCGATCTCGCTGCGTAGCTTCGCGGAATCGCCGCGTTCGGCCGCGCGATACGCGGGATTTCCGCAGCCGGCGCTGCCGAGGACGCCGACGAGCATCGCCGAGCACACGAGGACTCCGAACGCGTGACCACGCCTCATGTCCTGGAGGTAGCTCGTTTTCCGACCGCAGGGAATGTTGGCGTGGTAGCTGCACCGAACGGCATGGCGCGCATCGTCATCATCGTGAACCGCCGCGCGCGACGGCTCGCGGGCGAGACGAGCGCGCGGACGTTGCTCGATGCGCTGCGGGCGCGACGCGCCGGTGTGCGCGTGGTCGAGACGCATTCCATGGCCGATCTCGACGCCGCCGCCGAGGAGCTGGCCCGCGAGGTGCCGGACACCATCGTCCTCGCCGGTGGCGACGGTTCGTACATGGCGGGCGTCACCGCGCTCGTCCGATCGTTCGCGGCAGCAGGACGAGGGGAGGACGCGCTACCGCCGATCGCGCTCGCGCCCGGCGGCACCGTGAGCACCGTCGCGCGCAACTGGGGCTTCAAGGGAGGCGGCCTCTTCTCGGGAGGTGAGGACAAGGCCGCGCGTTACACCATGCGGCTGCTCGATGCGGCGCTGCGCGGGCGCGCCACCATCACGAAGCGACCCACGCTGCGCGCGACCGACGAGCGCTCGTCACGCGTGGGGTTCATCGTGGGCGCCGGCCTCGTGTCGCGCTTCTTCGAGGTCTACGACGAGGAGGGCGAGCGCGGCTATCGCGGGGCGGCGAGCATCGTGGCGCGCATCTTCGCGGGCTCGTTCACTCGTGGTCTCCTCGCGCAGCGCGTGCTCACGCCGGTGGCCTGCACCATCACCGTCGACGGCGTGGTCGCGCCGTTCGACCGGACGAGCCTCGTATGCGCGAGCGTGGTGCGCGATCTCGGGATCGGGATGCACCTGCTCTATCGCGCCGGGGAGGCGCTCGATCGGTTCCACGTCGTCGCGACGTCGCTCGGGCCCTCGCGGCTCGGACCACAGCTGCCGCTCGTGCTCGCGGGGCGCCCGCTACTCGGCGCCGGGAACGTCGACACGCTCGCGGCTAGCGTGGAGCTGCGCTTCGGTGGCCTCGAGGACGACGGCGACGGAGCCTACGTCCTCGACGGCGAGCTCCTTCGCGCCGAGCGCGTCGTCGTGACCGCGGGTCCCGTGCTGCGCATCGTCTCGGTGTGACGCTCCTCGGTGTGATTCGCGATCGAGCCGGACCACCACGTCGGCGATGGCGAGCGGCTCCGGGCGATGCGTGACGATCACCACGGTGCGCTTGCCGCGCAGCCCCGCGATGGCCGCGAGCATCCGCTCCTGCGCCGCGCCGTCGAGGGAGCTCGTCGGCTCGTCGAGGAGCAGCACGGGGAGCTCCGTCGCCAGCGCGCGCGCCACGGCGATCCACTGGCGCTCGCCGCCGGAGACGCGGCGCTCGGTGGCGAGGACGGCTTCTCCGAGGGACGACGCGAGGCCTTCCGCGCCGAGCGTTTCGAGGATCCTTGCAGTATGCACGCGGTTCACCGGATCGTCAGTGACCCCGTTGCCAGGAGCGCCGAGCACGACGTTGGCGACGAGCGTGTCACCGAGGATCGGCGCGTCCTGCGGGACCCATGCGAAGGGTCGCTCGCGCGGCCCGACGCCGCGCGCGGAGAGGGAGACGTTGCCCCAGGTCACGTCGCCGGTTCGCGCGGGATCGAGACCGAGGAGCGCGCGCAGGAGCGAGGTCTTGCCGATGCCGGTCGGGCCGACGATCGCGGCGATGTGGCCTGCGGGTAGGCGGAGCGTGAGCGGGGCGTGCGTGCCATGGAGGCCGAGGAGATCGGTGATGGAGAGAGGAGCGAGGGGCCACGCGGGAGCGAGCGCGGGAGCGGGAGCGGGAGCGGGAGCGAGCGCGGGAGCGGGAGCGAGCGCGGGTGTGGACTCCAGGATCTCTTCGGCTCGCGCGCGGATGAGGCGCGCTTCGACCAGCTCGCGGAGCGGTTTGTAGGCCATGAAGAACACGATCGCGAACGGGACGATGGCGCCGCGGTCGACGCCGCCGATGGCGCCGGCGGAGGCGAGGGCGAGCGTCAGGACGAGGGCGAGGGCGCCGAGGACCTCGCTCGTGCCGGACAGGAGCGCGGAGCGTGAACGAAGGCGCGCGCCGGTGGCGATGATGGTCCTGCCGAGCGAGGCGACGTGCGCGCGGATCCGTCCTTCCGCGCCGTACGTTCTCCACAGGTCCGCATGACGTACCGCCTCGTCCGCCGCGCCGAGCAGCGCCTCCGTCTCGCGTGCGGCGCGGGCATGGTTCCGCTTCAGCGCGCGACGCGCCGCGGTGACGAGGATGCCGAAGGCGCCCAGCGCGAGCGCCGCGCTTCCCGCGAGGCGCGGAGCGAGGATCGCGAGCAGCACGATGAGGGGCACGAGCTGCAGCACCGCGCGATGCGAAGCGAACACGCCTTGCGCGATGGCCTTCTCCACATCGCTCACATGCGTCGTGAGCGACGCGAGGTGCGCGATGTTCGCACCGCCGCCGCGGTCGACGGCGCTCGGCGACGCGCTCTGTGCCTGACCATGATCGCGCTGTCGCGGAGCACGCAACGTTGTGAGCCCGTGAATGCCGTCGAGGATCTCGAGCCTGAGCTCGGCGCCGACCTCACCCGCGACGCGCGCCTCCGCCCATCCCGCCACGACGCCCCCGCAGAGCTTGGCCATCGCCGCGATCAGCCCGGCGATCGCGAGGCCGAGCATCGGATCGCCGTGCCCGAGCGCGTGCAGGATTCGACTGGATCGCCCGTCCATCGGGCCCGCGCCCCCGGCGAGCGTACGCGCGAGCACACCGCCCGCGGCGGCCAGCAGCGCATGGCCGGAAGCGTGCATCAGCGAACCGATGACGATGGCGAACCCCAACGAAGGATGCGCCAGAACCGTTCGCGCGGTCCGCGTACCGAGCCGCGGCATGGGGCGAGAGGGGGATCGGGTCCTCACGCAGATCTGCGTACATCTGGTTCCAGTCGGAACGCAAATTGCAAAGTTTTTCAGGCGCACGCACGCGTGCGGAACTCGGTACGATGACCGTCCGCACGTCACGTACGCTACGCACGCCCCGCACGCCGCTTCCGCGTGTCACCCGATCGAGGCGCCCTCGGATTTTCGTTCCGGCTCCCGCTTCGATCTGACGCCGAAAGCAGCCGTTGTCAAACGCCTCCCCTCCTCCCCCATCGCGCTCCGAACATGGCCCGCCGGCAGTCACCGCAAACCGACAAGAGTGAGGCTCCCTTGAGCAAGAAGAGCAGCGCCGCGCTGGCCGAACCCGAGACGCGCAGGGCCGCACGCGGTCGCGCGCGCGCCGGGACCGGCGAGGAAGACGCCGTCAAGGAGGCGCCCGCGGCCAGCGAGTCCGAAGAGGAGCTCGACGAAGAAGCGGCGCCCGCGAGCACCATCGCAGAGGGTGGCGCCGAGCCGCTCGTCGTCCTCGAAGAGGAGTTCGAGTTCGAGGACGCGCCCGCCGAGGTCGAGGAGGGCGACGAGGTCGTCGCGCCCGTGAAGAAGAAGGTCGCGTCCGAGGAGGGCGGCGGCGACACCATGCTCGCGCGCTACTTCCGCGAGATGGCGACGCACCCGGTGATGGGCCCCGACGAGGAGCTCGGCACCGCGGTCGACGTGGAGCGCGCCGAGGTCGAGCAGTGGTGCGCGATCCTCAGCTACCTGCCCGCTGCCGACTTCGCGCTCGATACGCTCGAGAAGGATCTCCCGAAGGACGAGGAGACCATCGAGCTCCCGCAGCTCCCCGAGCTGCGCAAGTACTGCAAGCTGTACAAGAAGCAGCGCAACAAGCTGACGCGCGAGCAGGAGAAGAAGTACCGCGCGCTGTGCGAGAGCCTCGCGCGCGCCATCCGCCTCGCCGACTCCGATCGCCTGTGGATCGCGCACGCCGAGGCGATCGTCCGGAAGCTCGGCGAAGCCGTCGCGCTCGAGGATCTCGAGGACGAGGGCATCGCCGTCGCCGCTCCCGCTGCGCTGCCGGGTGATCCGTCGCTCGCCAACACGCCCGGCTACAAGAAATACCTCGACCGCATCGGCGAGATGAACCGCATCGCGAAGCGCGTGAAGAACAAGTTCGTCAAGGCGAACCTTCGGCTCGTCGTATCGATCGCGCGTCGTTACAACCGCGGTCGGCTCCCGCTCATCGATCTGATCCAGGAGGGCAACATCGGCCTCATGAAGGCCGTGGAGCGCTTCGATCACTCACGCGGCTATCGCTTCTCCACGTACGCGTCGTGGTGGATTCGCCACGCCATCAGCCGCGCGCTCGCCGACAAGGGTCGCGCGGTGCGCATCCCGGTGCACATGCTCGACACGCACAACCGCGTGCAGCGAGCGACGCAGGCGGTCATCGCGCGCACCGGTCGTGACCCGACCCTCGACGAGCTCGAGAAGGAGACGGGCATCCCCCAGGAGAAGCTCGACAAGGTGAAGGGCGCCTGGGCGGAGACGCCGTTCTCGCTCGATCGCCCCGTCGGCGACGAGGACGGGCGGAAGTTCATCGATTTCCTCCAGGACGACAACATGCAGTCGCCCTACGAGAGCCTCGTCTCGCAGAAGTGGGGCGAGGAAGTGCGCCGCCTGCTCGGTCACCTCACGCCGATCGAGTCGCGCATCATCCGCTGGCGCTTCGGCCTCGACGACGAGGACGAGCTCACGCTCAAGGAGATCGGCGACAAGTACAACCTGTCG
>JAYTZB010000749.1:0-1692 GCA_043742085.1 Polyangiaceae bacterium | reverse complement strand
TGGGTCTTCGAACGACAGGCCACCGTGCCCGACATGCTCGGAAAATACGCGATCGAGCCCGGCGCCATCGTCGCGCTCTGCCCCTACGTCATCCATCGGCATCCCGATCACTGGGAGAATCCCGAGGGATTCGATCCCGAGCGCTTCCGGCCCGAGCGCTCCGAGAAGCGAGCGCGCTACGCCTATCTACCGTTCGGCGGCGGACCGCGCACGTGCGTCGGCAACCACTTCGCCATGATGGAGGCGCAGATCCTCCTGGCGATGATCGTGCGCGAGCAACGGCTCGAGCTCGAGCCGGATCATCCCGTGGTGCTCGACCCCGTGATCACGCTGCGCCCGAAGCACGGCATCAGGGTCAGGCGTCGGACTCAGCCGAAGGCGTCGTCGCCGGCTTCGACGTCCGCGGCGGCATCTTCGGCGCCAGCTGCGAAGGAGTCTTCGGAATGTCCGGTTCGACGAACACCCACCGCACCTCGGGCCGCGCCTTCCGGAAGCGCTCTTCGAACACGTTGATCGCGCGGCAGCACTCCTCGACGGTCAGCGTCGCGGTGAACGCGATCTTGATGTGAACGAGGACCTCGCCGGGTCCCTGCTGCATGGTGAGGACGTTGAGGACCTTCTCCATCTCGGGGATGGTCTTCGACACCTCGCGCGCGACCACGTCGATGTCGGGATCGGCGGCCTCGCCGAGTAGCAGCGAGCTCACCTCGGTGGCGAGGAACACCGCCACGCCCACCAGCACGAGCCCGATCGACGCGCTGCCGATGCCGTCCCACCGGCCGTCACCTGTCCATGCCGCGAGCCCGAGCGCTGCGATGGCGAGCGCGAGGCCGAGCACCGCCGCCGAATTTTCGCCGAAGACGACCACCAGGTCCGAGTCGGTGGTGTCCTTCAGGTACTGCATGAACGCCTTCCTGCCGCGGCGCTTGTTCAGCTCCTTGACGTTCGACAGGCAGGCGCCCCCTTCGAGCACGAGCGAGATGGCGAGGATGCCGACGCCGAGCCACACGTGCTCGACGGGCTCCGGCTCGCGGATCTTGTGGATACCCTCGTAGATCGAGAAGACACCGCCGCCGAGGAACAGCATCATCGCGACCATGAACGACCAGAAGTAGACGGCGCGCCCGTACCCGAACGGGTGCTTCTCGTCGGCGGGCTTCTTCGCCTGGCGAACTCCGACGAGGAGGAGGATCTGGTTTCCGCAGTCGCTGAACGAGTGCAGCGCCTCCGCCAGCATCGACCCGGACTTGGTGAAGTAAGCCGCGATCGCCTTCACCGCCGCGATCGCGACGTTCACGATCAACGACTGGATGATGTGGCCGGTCCCGCTCTCCTTCTCGCTCCCGTTGTCGTGACTCATCGAGCCGACGATTCTCGCACGGTCAGCGTGGTACGCACACGCTGACTGCGCCGGGTTGGCAGCGAAAGCCGGTCTTGCATTCTGCCACACTCGGCGCGCCGCACGAGACGGTGCCGAGCATCGACTCGTCGGGATCGACCACCACCGAGACGGGCGGGTGCGTGGGGCGCACGCGCGTCGTCGTCGACTTGCCGGTGAGGTCGACGACGAAGCGCTCCGCGTGGCCCGCGTCGTCGACGAGATCGACGTCGAGCGGGAAGAGGAAGCCCGCGGCGGGGCCCTTCGTCTGGAGCTGCTCGACCTTGATGTCGGTCTCGCCGCTGGGCAGCGCG